>DASZWG010000033.1:0-4993 GCA_035546675.1 Mucilaginibacter sp.
TACACAGAGGTCGAATCCGCCTTTAGCAAATTGCCCGGTTACTATGGCATGAAACCTAAAGAGTTTGCCGCATTGTGTAAAGATACCGGCCTTTCGTGGAAATCACACCACGTTTTGGGCGCCCCCTTTAAATTGCCGAAAGGATTCAAGATGCCCAACGGACCCGATGGGAAACCCATGAAGTTACCAACACACATGCGTAACCTGCGCGACGATATGCAGCAATTAGTTGACGAAGCCTCTCAAGGAGGACTTCAGTACCTGGTTTGTGCCAATATCCCTACAGATACGCTGGACGATATCAAGAGCTCGGTTGTGATACTGAACAAAACCGGCGAGGCCTGTAAAAAAGCCGGCATCCAGTTTTGCTACCACAATCATGATATGGAATTTAAGAATGTTGACGGCAAAATACCCTATCACCTGCTGTTAAGCGAAACCGATCCCAATATGGTCAAAATGGAGCTCGACCTGGCCTGGGCAACCAAAGCCGGTGTAAAGCCTGTTGAACTATTCAAGGCCCACCCGGGACGGTTCCCGCTTTTGCATGTTAAAGATATCAGCGCCGATTTCAAGACATTACTTCCCGTTGGCGAAGGCGTGGTTGATTTCAAGGACGTATTCGCCAATGTTAAGATCGCCGGGGCCAAACATTACTTCGTGGAACATGATATGCCGAAAGATCCGTTCGCCAGTATCGCCACAAGCTACAAAAACCTGAGAGCTATGGGTGTTTGACTTTCGAAACCGGATCAATTAAAAGGTCGTTAACCAGGGTATGGATGGTCATTTGACTGTCAATACCCTGTTTTGTTTTCGCATAAGAATAACAGAATCGTAACATTTGACAAAACAACTCATCCAAATAAAAAACTGAATAGTGGAAACCATTTTAAATGTATCCAGCCTGGGCAAAACTTACCAGAGCGCAGGTAAAACGCTGAACGTGCTTTCTGATATAAATTTCGCTGTCGGTACCGGCTCGACCAATGCCATCGTAGGACCATCGGGAAGCGGTAAAACAACGCTGCTCGGTCTTTGCGCAGGACTTGACCGTACAACGACCGGCACCATTGAGTTGAATGGCATCAATCTCGGCGACCTGAACGAAGATAAACGCGCGCAGGTGAGAAACCAGTATGTAGGCTTCATCTTCCAGAATTTTCAGTTGCTGCCCACGCTTACAGCCCTTGAAAATGTGATGGTACCGCTGGAGCTTCGCGGTGAACGAAATATACGTTCCCGCGCGATGGACCTGCTCGACAAGGTAGGCTTGAGTGACCGCGGGCACCACTATCCTGCCCAGCTTTCGGGCGGAGAGCAGCAGCGCGTTTCGCTGGCAAGGGCCTTCAGCAATCAGCCTAAAATATTATTTGCCGACGAACCGACGGGTAATCTCGATGCCGAAACTGCCGAAAAAGTGGTTAAGCTGATCTTCGACCTGAATAAAGAAGCCGGTACTACCCTGCTGCTGGTAACCCACGACCTGGACCTGGCTGCTAAAACCCAGCGCATCATCCGCATTAAAGGCGGCAAACTGGTGAGTGATAACCTGAATGCAAATTGATGATGGATACCCCTCCGGATTATAAAAGAAAACTGAATATACCCTGGCTGTTCCGCATGGCCTGGCGCGACAGCCGCCGCAACCGCTCCCGGCTGCTCCTGTTTGTTTCGTCCATCATATTTGGCATAGCAGCGCTTGTTGCCATCTATACATTCGGCAGCAACCTGAAAAAAGATATCGATACACAGGCCGCATCGCTGATCGGCGCCGACCTGGCCATCTATACCAATCACCCGCCCGATGCCAAAGAGCAGAAGCTGCTCGATTCGCTGGGCGACAGGCGTTCGCAGGAGCGCAGCTTTGTTTCGATGGCCTACTTTCCGAAAAGTAACAACACCCGGCTGGCGATGGTTCGGGCGCTGCAGGGTGAATATCCTTACTATGGTTCGATCGAAACAACGCCCGCACGTGCGGCGCAGGATTTTCGCACGGGTAAAAAGGCCCTGGTCGATCAAACGCTGATGCTGCAATTCAACGTTCACGTTAATGATTCGATCCGCATCGGCAAGGTAACGTTTCTCATAGCGGGTGTACTCAACAAGGCGCCCGGCGGCACCAATATCGCCTCGGGTATAGCGCCCGTTGTGTATATCCCGATGCAATACCTCAACCAAACCGGTCTTTTGCAGCGGGGCAGCCGCATCAATTACAACTACTATTTTAAATATGACCACCCGGTCGATATGACCAAGCTCACCAAAAGCCTCGATCCGCGGCTCGAAAAGATGGGCATGGGTTATGAAACGGTCGAAACCCGGAAGGAAAATACAGGGCGTGCTTTTTCTGACCTGACACATTTCCTGTCGCTGGTCGGTTTTATCGCCCTGCTGCTCGGTTGTGTAGGTGTAGCGAGCGCCATCCACATTTATGTGCGCGAAAAGATCGCATCCATCGCCATTATGCGCTGCCTGGGCGTCAAGGCCTACGAAGCGTTCCTGATCTATCTGATACAGATCACCGGTATCGGGCTCTTAGGTTCCATTGCGGGTGCAGTGCTGGGCACATTTGTTCAGCATATCCTGCCGGTTATTTTTAAAGATTTTCTTCCGCTTTCGGTCACGACCGATATCTCGTGGGGCGCGGTCGGGCAAGGAGTCATTCTGGGCGTGATCATATCCATCCTCTTTGCGCTGCTTCCATTGATCGCTATCCGGAAGATATCGCCGCTCAATACATTGCGTATTTCGTACGAACACATCAACCTGATGCGCGACCCGTTCCGCTGGCTGGTCTATATCCTGATATTACTATTCATCGCCATATTCACGCATATCCAATTGGGCGACTGGACGGCCAGCATCTTCTTCACCATCGGCATCGTCGTCGCCTTCATCATCCTGACGCTGATAGCCCGGCTGCTGATGTACCTGGTTCGTATTTTCATCAAAAGCACCTGGAGCTACAACTGGCGGCAGGGTTTTGCTAACCTGTACCGGCCCAACAACCAGACGGTTATCCTTATCGTGTCTATCGGTCTCAGCACCGCCTTTATTTGTACGCTGTTCTTTATACAGGGCATCCTGATCAAAGAGGTATCGCTTTCGGCAAGCACTAACCAGGCGAACATGATCCTGTTCGATATCCAGGTAAAACAAAAAGAGCCGCTTGCAGCACTGACAAAAAAAGAACACCTGCCGCTCATGCAGGAAGTACCGGTAGTGACAACGCGTATAGATAAAGTGAACGGCAAAACGGCTGCACAGGCTAAAAAGGACACCTCCTTAAGAGCATGTGAACGCATCTACAGCAACGAGTTCCGCGTGACCTACCGGGACAGCCTGACGCCGACTGAAAAAATCGTCGACGGCAACTGGGTTGGCCATGCACCCGCTTCGGGCGATGTGCCGATCTCGATGGAGGATCGTTTTGCCAAACGCCTTCACCTGAAAGTAGGCGATAAACTGACCTTTAACGTGCAGGGCATGCCCGTGAACACCGTGATCGCCAGTACGCGGGATGTGAACTGGAACCGGATGCAGACGAATTTTCTTTTCGTCTTTCCGGATGGCGTGCTCGAAGATGCGCCGCAGTTCTATGCTTTCCTCACCCATGTACCGTCTAAAAAAGTATCGGCTCAATACCAGCAGGATGTGGTAAAAGCATTCCCGAATGTCTCGATGATCGACCTGGGTTTTGTACTCAGTGTGCTGGAGGACCTGATGGATAAAGTAGGCAGCATCATACGATTCATGGCCATGTTCAGCATGATCACGGCTGTTGTAGTGCTGATCGCGTCTGTACGCATCAGCAAATACCAGCGCATACAGGAAAGCGTTCTGCTGCGCACCATGGGGGCCAGCCGAAGGCAGATCTTTAGCATCACTACCATCGAATATTTTTTCCTGGGATCGCTTTCCGCTTTTACGGGTATTCTCATTGCGCTGACCGGTAGCTGGCTGCTGGCGAAATTTAGTTTCGGCATACCTTTTACCGCAAACCCGTTACCACCTTTGTTGTTATTTTTAGCCATTGCCATACTAACTATCGTCATCGGGCTGTTGAATAGCAGGGGCACATTGAACAAGCCACCGCTCGAGATACTGCGGAAGGACGTTTAGATTCTGCCTTTTGTATAACTTTGTGTATCAATGCAAATTTTCGAACATCAGATCAGATCAAGAGGCAGACTGACCATTTGTTTTAGCCTCTTGTTGATTTTATTGAGTTGCGGCAACAACCAGGCGGCTTCAAACGGGAACCGGCAGGCAGCAGATTCAACAAATACTTCAGAGCCTTCACATAAAAAAAATATCCTTTTCTTTGGCGACAGCCTTACCGCAGGCTACGGTTTGGACGATCCTTCGGACGATGCTTATCCTGCCGTTATCCAGCAAAAGATCGACTCTCTTAAGCTGCCTTATGAAGTGATCAACGCCGGGGTAAGCGGCGAAACCACCGCCGGGGGTCTTGGCCGTATCGATTGGGTATTAAAAAAGAAAGTTTCAGTTTTTGTCCTCGAGCTCGGCGCCAACGACGGTTTGCGCGGCATCGAAGTGAGTGATACACACAAAAACCTGCAGGCCATCATCAATAAGGTGAAGAGCAAATACCCTGACGCAAAGATCATCCTGGCCGGTATGCAGGTCCCTCCGAGCATGGGCTCCGATTATGCGGGCAGTTTTAAGGCTGTTTTCCCGCAACTGGCTGAAAAGAATAAAATTCAGCTTATACCCTTCCTGCTGGATAAAGTGGCCGGCATCCCCAAACTGAACCAGGGCGACGGCATCCATCCCACGGCGCAGGGCGCGAAGATCGTTGCTTATAACGTGTGGCAGGTACTCAAGGGCGACCTGTAAAGAGTCCCTTTTAACAGGATGTGGAAAACTACCCGCTCCGGGGAAAAACTAATTTCACCACCTTTATGCTAAACAATCGTCAGCCCTGATGAGATCACTGGCCGAGTTAAAAAAAGAAGCCGCCGATATA
>DASZWG010000034.1:0-3942 GCA_035546675.1 Mucilaginibacter sp.
TTTTTATTAGCCGACTTGTAGTCTTTGATATGCTCAAAATTGCGGCCACGCTCCAGCATGATGGTCTTCAGGCCGTGCTCGGTCAGCTCTTTGGCGGCCCACCCGCCGCTGATGCCTGAACCGATCACGATCGCATCGTAGGTGTTTTGAGCCTTCGCCTTGTTATTTACATTAACCGAATCGATTGCCATAAAAGTTTGGTTGTCTGAATCACAGATTTAATTGATTAATCGTATTTCACTGATTATATGATCAGTCGTTTGAAATTAAGGCTTTTTTCGCCAAAATTTATCAATAGTCCAATTTCTAATTTATAAGCTTTTATGTAATTTAATATTTGCACCAGGTGAACATCTTCCAGTTGACTTATTGCTTTTAATTCAACAAGAACTTTATCCTCAACCAAAAAATCTACTCTTCGCAATCCAATCGGCTCCAGATAATCCTTATAATAAATTGGCATTTCCGGTTCTCGAGCGTGGCTTAGCCCGGTTTTGCTAAACTCTAACGTTAATGCCCGTTGATAAATGATCTCCTGAAATCCATTTCCTAAAAAAGAATGAACCTGCATGGCGCAACCAATAATTTTATGTGTGAGCTCACTATGCTCATATTCCATTAATTCTTAAGAATCCGTGTAATAAATTTAATCAGTTAAAATCTGTGATTCAGACTATTTCAGCGGCTTGATCTTAATGCTCCTGAAACTCACCTCGAAACCGTGGTCCTGTAACAGGATATGGCCCTGTTTGGCCTCACCGAAATTTTTCCAGATCACATATTTACTGATGGCCA
Organism: Mucilaginibacter sp.; assembly: GCA_035546675.1. GTDB lineage: Bacteria > Bacteroidota > Bacteroidia > Sphingobacteriales > Sphingobacteriaceae > Mucilaginibacter. Next base: position 796 of record DASZWG010000034.1, read on the forward strand.
CCAGGTCTTTAAATTCTTTTGATCCGCGCTGGTATTCCAGTACTTTAACGCCGTTCAGGTAGTGCTCCACATGGTTGTTGGGGTAAACAATGATCCTGCCGGTGTTCCAGTCGCCGATCGGTCGTATAAAGCGTTCCTGTTTTTTTGCCGGGATAAGATCATACAGCGAAGCCAGGGTACGGTCGCCGTTGCGTCCCAGTTTGGCGTCGGGATGCACCTTATCGTCCAGTATCTGGTATTCGAGACCGATGGCCGACCCTTTGGTGTGATTTTTAAGCGTCACAAAATATTTAACCCCGCTGTTCGCGCCGCGGCTCATCCGGAAATCAAATGACAGGTCGAAAGCGCTGTACTCGCCGTTGGTAATGATGTCGCCCACGTTGGATGCCTCGCCGCCGTTAGCACCCAGTATGGTCATTGTGCCGTTGCGTATCACCCAGCCGCCCGGTTTGGTCGGGAAGGTTTCCATATCCGCTCCGCGCCAGCCGTTATGGGTCTTTCCGTCAAAAAGCAGCTTCCAGCCCGTTCTTCTCTCATAATCGGTCAGGTGGTTGGGAACATAGTCCACTACGTAAACTCCTGCCGGGAAAGGCGCCGGTCTCAAACCGGTGGTTTTGATGCGAATATTTTTAAAATAGATCTTCTTCCCGGCTTCTGCCGCGTTGTTGCCGATGCTGTGCACCTGCAGGCCGATAAAGCCTTTGCTGTCGACCGTGTCGACCATATAAGCCATCGGCACACCATTAACCCAGGTTTTGATCGAGTTGCCAATGCATTCGATCTTGTAATGGTTCCACTGCCCTACTTTAAACGCTGTTTTAGCTTTGGCATTCAGTTCGATCGGGTAAAGCCAGTCGCGGCGGCCCTCGTCATAAATACCACCCGACCACCTGCGGTGCGACGGGTCGATCTCCACTTGCCTGCCGTATACCTTACCGGCGCCTTTATTGCCCTGCGGATCGAAATGGCTGCGTGTCTGCACACCCGAATTGCTGGTCGTGTCCGGTACTTTCACATCCAGTTCCAGCACGAAATCGCCGTAATCTTTGTCAGTCACAAGAAACGAATTGGGCGAATTAACCACCGTCGTACCAACGATCTGCCCGCTCTCGACGGTGTAACCGGCCGTTCCGGTGGCCTGTTTCCAGCCATCCAGGTTTTTGCCGTTAAAAAGGCTTACCCAGCCCTGTGCATGCTGCGCCTGTACATTGTAAGTAAAAACAGCACAATCCAATACAGTGAAAAGCAATTTGAGTTTCATAAAATTGATATGATCGGTGTCAAACTAATTTAGGTTCCCAGCCGGGTTCGTAAGTCCGCTGCCACAGTTTCATCGCTTCGGCGCTGTTGGTGATCTTTCCGTCTTTCGGGTCGCAATGCAGCACCGTGCCGGTACGCTGAGCAATATTGGCTAAATGGCACAGCAGCACACTCTTCGCGCCTTCGTCGACCGGGGATGTAAGCTCATTTTCGCCCCGCACTGCTCCCACAAAATTTTCGAAATGATAAAAATCAAGGTTACCGTTAGCGCTCACCGGGTTATTGGGGTCGGGTTTCACTTCAGATTTCACTTCCTTCAGCACCTTATTTTTGATGTCGAGTATCTTATAATCGCCGCCGCCGAGGTTTACTAAAGTGCCATTCTTACCATAAATGATAAAGCCACGGCTGCTGCCCTCTACCGGAAAATTATTGCAGCTCCGGCTTTCCCAGGTTATAGTACCCTTATCTCCGAACTCAAATGCAGCTACCTGCGTATCGGTGGTTTGCCAGTCGTCTTTGTAAGCATATCTCCCGCCTGCCGAGGTAACCTTGGTCGGATAGTCGGTCCCGAGGAACCAGCGGCAGCAGTCGATCTCGTGCGTGCCGTTATTGCAGGCCTCTCCCGTTCCCCAGTGCCAGAACCAGTGCCAGTTGTAATGCACCAGGTTATCCTGGAAGGATCGGCGCGGAGCAGGACCCTGCCACAATTCGAAATCCAAAGTCGGGGGCACAGGTACGTGCTTGCCTATACCGATAGACGGGCGATCATTGGTATACCATGCTTTGGCAAAGTATACATCGCCAATGGCGCCGTCGCGTACTTCCTTCACCGCTTCGATCAGAGAAGGCATCGAACGGCGCTGGTTGCCCATCTGGATATGTTTGCCATATTTATGCAGCGCCTGGCTGATCAGTTCGCCCTCATGCGGGTTTTGCCCGCATGGTTTTTCGACATAGACGTGCTTACCGTGCGAAGCGCCCAGGATAGCGGCAGGCGTGTGCCAGTGGTCGGGTGCGGCGATCACCAGCGCATCAATATCTTTTTTCTCGACCAGTTTGCGGATATCGCGCACCAGCTCGGGTTTGCGGGGAGCGTCTTTCAAAGCGTCAAAACCGATTTTAATGGCGCCGTCTTCCACGTCACAGATATAAGCGATCTCGACGTTGGGCAAAGTTGAAAAGCTTTTGGCCAGGTAACTGCCCCGGCTATGAAGGCCCATTACCCCCAGTACTACCTTATTGCTCGGCGCATTTTTGCCGAAAACGGGAAAATTAAGAACGGTGAGCCCGGCCGTAGCCAGCGAGGCATCCCTGATGAATTCTCTGCGACGCATATTCAGATGGTTTTAGAATTGGTTTTTAAAAGTAGGGATAAATCCGCTAAAGTGGCAGGACGCATCGCAAAATGTAACGAACTTGTTATTAACCCGGATCAATGTTGAAAGATGGATTTGCCGCACACGAAGCAAGCAGGTACCTTTGCCGGATGCTCAGGGTAAGCCAGTTGTACATTTATCCCATCAAATCGATGGGCGGCATTTCGGTCGGCAAGGCCCATGTTACCGGCCGCGGTTTTGAATACGACCGGCGGTGGATGCTGGTGGATGAATACAACCTGTTCCTTTCGCAGCGCCAGGTACACGAAATGGCCCTGATGACGGCCGAAATAACGAACGCAGGCCTGAAAGTTACCTATCGGCCCTGGAATGAATCTTTATTGATCCCTTTCGAGCCGCAAACCACCGAATTTGCTGAAGTAACGATTTGGGATGATACCTGCCGGGGGCAGTTCGTAAGCCCGGAAGCGGATCGGTGGTTCAGCAAAATGCTCGGCATAAGTTGCAGGCTGGTATACATGCCCGATGATACCCACCGCGTTACCGA
>DASZWG010000035.1:0-8287 GCA_035546675.1 Mucilaginibacter sp.
CCTGGAAAACACAGGAACGTGTGCGCATGATATTACCGCGCATGTACAAGGACACGCCGGATGGCCTGGGCGGCAACGACGATACCGGCCAGATGAGTGCCTGGTACATCTTCAGCGCAATGGGTTTTTACCCGGTAGCTCCTGGATCGGACCAGTACGCGATAGGCAGCCCGGCGGTAGATAAGGCGGTGCTCAACCTGGAAAACGGCAAGACTTTTACCATCGATGTGAAAAACCAGGGTCCGAAAAATGTATATGTGAAAAAGATTTTGCTGAACGGCAAAACGCTGAACGGCTGGTTTATTACGCACGGAGACATTATGAACGGCGGCACGCTGACGTTTTATATGAGCAATAAGCATAAATAATTACCATTGTCATTTCAAACGAAGTGAGAAATCTTATGCGATAACTAATGTAAAAGATTTCTTTTGCCTCCGGCAATTCGAAATGACATCCGATTTTGTTTAGATCGCTTAAGCATCAGCACAAGACTTATGAAAAAATACAGCATTTCATTTCTTTTAATAGTTTGGAGCATTCTGACTTTTGCCCAGCAAAAGCCCTTACACCAATTGCAGCAGCAGTTTGTCGATCTGCGATTCGGGATGTTCATCCACTTTAATATCCCGACTTACCAGAACCAGGACTGGGCCGACCCGGATGCATCGCCCAAACTGTTCAACCCGACGCACCTGGACTGCGATCAATGGGCGAAGGCGGCTAAATCAGCCAATATGAGCTATGGCTGCCTCACCACCAAGCACCATAGCGGTTTTTGCATCTGGGATACCAAAACCACCGATTACAGCGTGATGCACAGCCCCTACAAAAAGGACGTGGTGCGCCAGTTTGTGGACGCATTCAGGCGGAACGGGCTGAAGGTGATGCTGTATTACTCCATTCTCGATACGCACCATAAAATTCGCCCGCATTGTATTACCCCCGCGGATGTGAAAATGATCAAGGCGCAACTGACGGAGTTGCTGACACATTACGGGCCCATCGATGCCTTGATCATCGATGGATGGGATGCGCCCTGGTCGAGGATATCGTATGACGATGTGCCTTTTGATCAGGTATACAGCCTGGTGAAAAGTTTGCAGCCCAATTGCCTGCTAATGGACCTGAATGGCGCCAAATACCCGCAGCAGGGTATGTATTATACTGACATCAAGACCTATGAGATGGGAGCCGGGCAGCGCCTCAGCAAAGGACAGATCATGATGCCCTCGCTGGCATGCCTGCCCATACAAAAGAACTGGTTCTGGAAAACATCGTTTCCAAACGAACCGACCAAAGACCCGGACAAATTAGTGAATGACCTGCTCATCCCGCTGAACAAGGAGGATTGTAATTTTATACTGAATGTTGCGCCGAACCGCGAAGGGCTGATCGACAGCAATGCGCTAGCATCGCTCAAAAAGATCGGCGAGTTGTGGCATAATGAAGGCCCCGAGCCAACCCTGCCGCGTCTGGATGCTCCGATCATTTCGCACAACCTGGCGAAGAACAAGCCAAGCTATTCGAGTTGGAGCGACGACGATAACATTATGGACCTGGCCAACGACGACGATTTTACCACTTCGTGGGTATCCAATCCTACAGTCGCCAAACCCTGGTGGGAGGTTGACCTGGGCAGTGATCAGCCTTTCAACTGCATTTCCATAGCCGAAGAAAAGCCGAATATTACAGCTTATGCGCTCGAATATTATCATGACGGCGCCTGGAAAACCATTTTTAACGGCGAGAACGACCGGCAGGTAAAAGTGAACCGTTTTCATACGGTTACCGGCAGCAGGGTGCGGATACGGATACTGAAGTCGGATCACCCGGCATCGATCGCAGAGTTTGGGGTGTATGATGAGAAAAGATAAGAAGCGGGACACTTTGAAGATGAATTTGGGGTGAGGATAACTCTTTCTATATTTGCGGCATGACTAAAGAACAGATCCAGGATTTGAGGGATAGAACAGCTTCCCTGAGGAGGCATCTTTGACATCGATGTCAAACTCGATGCCTTACAAAAGGAACAGGAAATAACCATAGGCCCCCATTTCTGGGATGAGTCGAAAGAAGCCGAAAAAGTACTGGCTTCGATGAAATCAAAAAAAGTATGGACGGATGCTTTTCAGAAAGTCGCCTCGGCGGTGGACGATGCCGGTGTGTTTTTTGATTTTTACCAGGCAGGGGATGCCAGCGAAGCCGAAATGCAGGAACAGTTCGATCATGCTACCCAAGCTGTAGAAGAACTGGAGTTCAAAAATATGCTCTCGGCCGAAGAGGATCAGCTCAATGCCGTACTGCAGATCACTGCCGGCGCCGGGGGTACCGAAAGCTGCGACTGGGCCGGTATGCTGATGCGCATGTACATTATGTGGGGCGAAAAGAACGGCTACAAAGTAACGGAACAGGATTTCCAGGAGGGTGATGTGGCCGGGGTAAAAACGGTAACGCTGCAGTTCGAGGGCGATTTTGCTTATGGTTACCTGAAGGGCGAGAACGGAGTGCACCGATTGGTGCGCATATCTCCTTTTGACGCCAATGCCAAACGGCATACTTCGTTTGCCTCGGTGTATGTTTATCCTTTGGTGGATGACAGTATCGAAATCGAAGTGAATCCGGCGGATATCGAGTTCGAGACCTTCCGCTCGGGGGGAGCAGGCGGCCAGAACGTGAATAAAGTGGAGACGGCGGTGCGCCTTTATCACAAGCCATCGGGTATCATTATCAAAAACCAGGAATCGCGTTCGCAGTTGCAGAATAAGGAAAACGCCATCCGCCTGCTCAAATCGCAGTTGTACGAGATCGAGATGCGCAAGCGTATGGAAACGACACAAGCGATAGAGGGCAGCAAGAAAAAGATCGAATGGGGATCGCAGATCAGGAATTATGTGCTGCATCCGTATAAACTGGTAAAAGACTTGCGTACCGATCATGAAACTTCCAACGCACAGGCGGTGCTCGACGGCGATCTGAACGATTTTCTGAAAGCTTACCTGATGGAATTTGGTGGTTCGAAGTAAAAGACGTCAGACAAACTCTTAATTGTTTATATTTGAACAGAGCAATGATCAGGAGAGTCTATATTGATACATCCGTGATAGGCGGGCAATTCGATACGGAATTTTCTTATGACACCAATTTGTTTTTTGAAAACGTTAAAAAGGGTGAGGTAAGAATGATCGTATCTGATCTTCTTGAGGCTGAACTTCTGCGTGCACCAGACCAGGTGAGGCGTTTTTTAAAAACTTTTCATGAAAATGTAATTGAAAGGGTGCGATTGACAGAAGAAGCAGTAAACCTTGCGGATAAATATATAGCCGCAAATGTTGTTGGCAAGACCAGCAGAGCTGATTGTCAGCATATAGCCATGGCGACTATAGCAAGGGCCGATGTTTTAGTGAGCTGGAATTTTAAGCACATCGTAAACCTGGATAAAATAAGAGGTTATAATGGCATAAATTATCAGGCCGGTTATCAGATGATTGAAATAAGAACCCCAAAAGAGGTTATTAGTTTATGAGAAATACAGAAGACAAAACCACGGTAAACATGGTGCAATACATGCGGCAGATCAGGGATGAAATAAGCGGCGAAATAAAAGATATGTCATTCGAAGAAGAACGGAAGTTCCTGGATACATTGTTAAAAAAGGAGCCGTTGAAAAACACCTTTCCTAAAAAGAGCAGGAAAAAGACGCCATCCGCCTGATTATAAATATTTAAAAAAATGATCAATAGATTAACTGTCTTCTTTGCCGTGATGCTTATTTCGCAAGTTCTTTTCGCGCAGGAAAAGCCTATCCCGCTTTATCCGAACGGTGTGCCCAATTCAAAACCAACGCCGCCGGGCTATGTTGAAAAGATAGCAAATGACTGGATAACCGATGTGAGCGTACCGACCATCACGCCCTATTTTCCGGGCAAAGGCAAAGCCACGGGTACAGCGGTGATCGTTTTCCCGGGCGGTGGTTATGCCGGACTCGCTTCGGGACATGAGGGCAGGGCAGTGGCGCAGCAGTTCAACAAGATCGGCGTTATCGCATTTGTGGTAAAATACCGGCTGCCCAGCGACAGCATCATGGTGGATAAAACCATCGGTCCGCTGCAGGATGCGCAGCGCGCTGTACAGATCGTTCGCGAAAGAGCGGCCGGGTGGGGGATCGATCCGCATAAAGTTGGCATTATCGGGTTTTCGGCAGGCGGGCACCTTGCTTCAACGCTGGAGACGCATTACAGCAAGGCGGTTATCGATAATAGAGAAAATATTAACCTCAGGCCCGATTTTGCCATGCTCATCTACCCGGTCATCACGTTCGGGCAGTATGCGCATGTGGGCTCAAGAGAAAACCTGATCGGCAAAAATCCGCCGCAGGCGCTGATTAACCTGTATTCGAACGAAAAACAGATCACACCCGATACCCCGCCCACCTTTTTGGTGCAGGCTGAGGACGATGATGTGGTTCCCGTGCAAAATTCGGTCATGTTTTACGAAGGACTGCTCAGGAACAAGGTAAAAGCCGAAATGCATCTTTTTGAAGAAGGGGGGCACGGCTTTGGGCTCGAAAATCCGAAAAGCCCCGATCATTGGTTTGACTGGGCTGAGAACTGGATGCTGGAGAACGGGTTTTAGCCCCCTCTGAATCTCCCCCGGTTGGGGAGACTTTTTTTGGTTTCGATGAAGTACGTTTAAAATAAGTCCTCCCTCGGGGAGGATTTAGGTGGGGCTTACTGCACAATTTCCAGTAACTCATTCAGCTCAGCTACTTTATCGGCTGATCCCAGGTTTTCGTAAGCGCTGATGAGGTTGCGCAGGATGCGGCGCACGATATCCGCATTGGAACAGGGTTCGTAAAATTGCTTTTCGGCCTTCAGGTTCAGTTGCTTCAGGAACATATCCACATCCCGGCGCCCGAAGATAAAGCCTTTGTTAAAAGTGTTGATATAAAACAGGATACCGCCTTCAAATTCGCTTTCCATCGTCTCGTCCACGTAAGCCAGTATAAAGTGCTGCGGCAGGTTTACGCCGTATACCGGGATATCGAGCTTTTGGGCGACAATAGAGTAAATAATAGCCAGCGATATCTGGTTGCCCTTTTTGGTTTCGAGCACCTGGCTCAGGTAACTGTTTTGCGGATCGAGGTGATTGGACGTGTTGCCGCTGAACCCGTGAATATTGTAAAATACGTGGTTGATCAGTTTCACCTGTTCGGCCGGACTCGCATCATAGATCATTTGCAGCCATACGTCGCGTTTGATGGCTTCGATCTGGTTGATCACTTTTTGCTCGTCCAGGTCGGGGTACTGGTATTTATTTACGGTCAGCACCCCCCGCAGCAGGTCAAAGGCGCCGCCCTGGTACCACAATTTCAATTCTTCTTTAATGATGCAGAATTGTATTTCGTGCACCAGGTTGGCAATGCGCTCCTGCTGAATAGGGTCGAAAGCCTCCTCCCAGGCCGACTCGAGGTATCCCACCGCTTCTTCGCCGAAGGAGATTATTTTATCATGTACATGCTCAAATATCTCTTTATCCGGGTCGTCGAGCAGACGTATCAATGAGCTGATCTCTTTAGGGTCTATCATGTAATGCTAATATAGTAAAACCTTTTCTAATTTTACCGCCATGTTAAATTTTCGGTTTGCGAAGGATTACCTGCTGCACCGTTTACGGGGTAAGACCAGGCACGGAACGCATTCGCCTTTTGTTTACGGGCTTTTGGATAAAGTGGTATACGATGATAGCCCGCAAAAAGTATACGGCGATATCGAGAATTTACGGCGGCAGTTGCTTTCGGACCAGCGCGTGATCAGCGTGACCGATCTCGGCGCCGGATCGAGGGTCGATCAGAAACGTCAGAAAAAAATAAGCGATATAGCCCGCAACGCGCTGAAGCCGCCCAAGCTGGCGCAATTGCTGTACCGCATCGCGGCCGATCTGCAGCCGCAAAACATTATCGAGCTTGGCACCTGTCTCGGTATTACCACGCTGTATTTGCGAAAAGCCGCACCAGGCGCCCGCTTATACACGCTTGAAGGATGCCCGCAAACCGCGGCAGAAGCGGCAAAGGTGTTTGAAAAAGCAGGTGAGAAAGATATCATCCCGGTAAACGGGAATTTTGACGATACACTGCCCGAAGTTATCGCTGGTTTGGATCGGCTGGATATGGTTTATATCGACGGTAACCATACCAAAGAGGCTACTTTAAGATATTTTGAATGGTGCCTGCCCAAAGTGCACAACGATACCCTGCTCATTTTTGACGATATTTACTGGAGCGAGGGAATGAAGGAAGCCTGGGCCGAAATAAAAGCACATCCGCAGGTAACGGTAACCATCGATCTGTTCTGGATAGGACTGGTGTATTTCCGCAAGGGGCAGGCGAAGGAGGATTTTCTTATCCGCTTTTGAACACGATTAAATTGATTTAAGTGATTTACAGGACGATACATCGCCGATCATCTTGTCCATCAGCCAAATCCTTAAATCGTGTTCAGAAAGCCTGTCCCAGCCCGATATAAAACCCGCTTTGCCTGGATTCACCAGGGACTTTTTCGCCGATGCCATAATCTGCCCGGATGCTGAGCCCTTTTTCGGTATCAAAAAAGTACCGGATGCCGCCGCCGTAATCGGGCTTAAGCGTATAGATGCTGAACATGCCATGTGCAACCTCACCTGTGCCGATAAAGCCCACAATGCCGATTCTGTCGCTGAGCCGGTAGCGCAACTCGGTTTGCCCGGCTATAAAATTGCGGTCGCGGTAGCGGCCGTTGTAGTAGCCACGCATCATTTCGTCGCTGCCAAGCGCTGGCAGCAGGTAAAATGGCGACCGGCTGCCGGTAAGGCTTTGCTCCTGTACATCGAGGCCCAAAACCAGTTTACGGGCAACCAGGAAAAATTGCGAATACTCGATATTGAAAAAGCCGCCGGTGTAACTGTTATTAGCGAATAATCCTTTCATCAGCCGGTAATAGGCGGTAATGATCACCCCTCTGGTAGTGTAAGTATTGTTATTTCGGGTATCAAACACGGCATTCGGCCCGATATATATCCCCGCGCCGCCGGAGCCGTCCTGTATCTGCGGATCAAAACTGAAAATGCCGTAAGCATTGATATTCCGGTACGAATAGTTGAAGCCGCCGGCGACCAGCCCGGCGTAGAAACCCGGCGCGACTAATTTTGAAGCCCCCAGGTCGAGCTTAAACCGTTTCTCGTCCACATCGTCGGCATCAGCTTTTCGCGTGTCATTGCCGATACCGTAAAAATTGAAGGGATAATTGATATAACTCACCGATGCCGTGTAGTGGAACAGGTTTTTCGGCGTCCAGTAGTCGGTGCTTATGCTGAAATGGCTCTGACCTTTGGTGGTGATGGATGCATAAGGGTAAATGCTCGATACTCTTGTGCCGTTGGCTGCGATGGTATCATCATAAAAGGAGAACAGTCCAGCCCCGCCCAGTTCAAGCCCCGTTTCGGGGGCTGATGTCAATATCGGCAATACTACGAAGCTGCTTTTGCGCGTGCTGTCCTTATCGAAATACATCCGGTTGATGAACTTCGGCAGCCATTTGATCTGCGCCTGTGCCAGCGAGAAAGTAAATACCAGGATAAATGCGGTAAGGGCCTGTTTCATAGTTGCCGCTAAGATAGCCGCAAATTTGGTTAAAACTAAAGAATGACCGCCGATCCTTAAATTCGAGATTTTAAAATCCAGTTTAAACAAAAACTATAATTTTGCCGCAAAATTGATTAGCACAACATGAGCAGCACACGGGGACCAATTTCTCAGTTTATCGAAAAAAACTACCTTCATTTTAACGCGGCGGCATTGATGGATGCGGCCCGAGGCTACGAAAAACACCTGGAAGAAGGCGGCAAAATGATGGTTACGCTGGCCGGGGCCATGAGTACCGCCGAATTGGGCATATCGCTGGCCGAAATGATACGGCAGGACAAGATCGCCATTATATCCTGCACCGGGGCCAACCTGGAAGAGGATATCATGAATCTGGTGGCGCATTCGCATTACAAACGTGTACCCCACTACCGCGACTTGAGTCCGCAGGACGAGTGGAACCTGCTCGAAAACCACTATAACCGGGTAACGGACACCTGCATACCCGAGGAAGAAGCTTTCAGACGCCTGCAAAAGCACATCCATAAAATATGGAAGGACGCCGACGATAAAGGTGAGCGTTATTTCCCGCACGAATACATGTACAAAATACTGCTGAGCAGCGAACTGGAGCAGTATTATGAAATAGACCCTAAAAACTCGTGGATG
>DASZWG010000036.1:0-2528 GCA_035546675.1 Mucilaginibacter sp.
TTTCGCTGTCGTGGCCGCGCATTCTTCCCGGAGGCACCGGCAAAGTAAATATGGCCGGAGTGGAGCATTATAACCGGGTGATCGATTATTGTATTGAACAGGGTATAGAACCCTGGGTGACCATTTATCACTGGGACCTGCCGCAGGCGCTCGAACTGAAGGGCGGCTGGACCAACCGCGATATCATCGGCTGGTTTGAGGAGTACGTGGCCGTTTGCGCCAGCTTTTTCGGCGATAAGGTAAAACATTGGATGGTGATGAACGAGCCTGCGGTGTTTTCGGGTGCGGGGTATTTTTTCGGGATACATGCACCGGGCCGCACGGGTATCCGCAATTTTATCCCGGCCATCCACCACGTCGTACTCAGTATGGCAGCCGGTGCAACTCAACTCAGGCAGCTTTTACCGCAGGTTGAGATAGGTACTACATTCTCGTGCTCGCATATCGAACCTTTATCGGATAAAAAGAAGGATATCGCTGCCGCTCGGCGCGCCGATGCACTGGTGAACCGCTTATTTATCGAGCCGATACTGGGACTGGGCTATCCAACGGAGGATATACCCGTGCTGAAAGAACTCCGGAAATACCAGCAGCCCGGCGACGATGAAAAAATGTGCTTCGGTTTCGATTTTATAGGTTTACAGAATTATACCCGCGAGATCGTCAAATATTCCTTTTTTACGCCTTATGTCAATGCAAGCTTAGTAAAAGCCACCGACAGAAATGTGCCTTCAACCGCGATGGGATGGGAGATTTATCCGCCTGCGATTTACCATATCCTGATGAAATATAACGCTTACCCGCAGATCAGGAAGATGATGATCACAGAGAACGGGGCCGCTTTTCCTGATGTCGTATCAGGCGGCTGCGTGGACGATCCGTTGCGCACTGCGTATATCCAAAACCACATCGGGCAGGTATTAAAAGCAAAACAGGAGGGATGCAGGGTCGGCGGTTATTTTATCTGGACGCTGACCGACAATTTTGAATGGGCCGAAGGTTATCACCCCCGTTTCGGTCTTGTTTATGTCGATTTTGAAACGCAGCAGCGGATCGTTAAATCATCGGGCAAATGGTACAGGCATTTCCTGAATGGTACCTCAGTTTGATAGGGTAACTCCCGACAGGGAATCTGAATGCGTGTCCCTGGTTCTTTCACTCATGGCCAGGGCGACGTAAAAAGTCGTTCCCTTTTGCGGTTCACTTTCGAACCAGATCTTGCCGTTGTGCTTTTCGATGATCTGCTTGCTGATGGAAAGCCCAAGGCCGAATGATTTTTCACCTACTGTGCCGGGTCGTTTGGCGTCGGTAAACATATTGAATATTTTATCCTTCATGTTATCGGGTATGCCAATGCCATTGTCTTTAATGGAGATCACCACATGCCCCGGCTTTAATATCGCTTTTACCTTAATGGTTTCATCCACGGGACTGAATTTAATCGCATTGGTGATCAGGTTGCTGATCACGCGCCATATCTTTTCGCGGTGAATATTCAGTTCGACGGGTTTGTTCAGGCCCTCGAATACGATGTGCTGATGTTTTTCCGCAGCCTTAAAGCTCAGTAATTCGACGCTGTTGCTCAGCAGTGCGTTAATATCAACCGGCTGCTTGTTAAGTTTGGATGAATTGAGGTTGGTTGCTTCCAGTATCTCATTGATCAGTTCTAGGGTATCAGTCGAAGTATCTTTGATCAGCATTAACTGATCTCTCAGATCTTTATTATTCTCGGTTTCATCGACCATGATGTTGGTAAGCGAAGCAATGCCGCCAAGCGGGTTCCGCAGGTCGTGTGCCACGGTCCGCAGGATGCGGTCTTTTTCCTGGCTGCTTCTTTTTACTTCCTCCAGCGCTTTTTCCAGGTTCACTTTTTGCTCGTTCACCTGTTTGTTTAGTTCGCTTACGGTCTTAACGTCTAACCTGGACCGCCGCCAGTTGCGCCACACCAGGAATATGATGGCAACCAGCATCAGTGAGCCCGCAGCAGCCATCTTCAGGTACAAACGCTGCAGCTTGTTATTATTATACAGGTTCTCGATCTCGTGTTGCTTCTCGTAAATAGCGATCTGCTGATTGGCATCGCTTTGTTTGAGCGCACTTAGCCGTTTCGTGGTCGAGTCTTTTAACGTATGGTAACGCTGAAAATAACCCAGCGCATTTTTGTAATCGCTTTTATCTTCGTAATAACTGCCCATCAGCCGGTTCCAGTCGGCTTCAGCGTATTCGTTTTTTACCGTATCCAATTGGCGGTGCACATTATTCAGCACACTAAGCAGTGAATCGTCTTTATGAACATTAAGAAATAATTGCCCGAGCTTGATCTCGGCAAATTCTGCATCCTGGTTGTCGCCGCCCTTTTTAAGGTTGATAAAAATACTTTTCTTTAGCAGTTCTCTTGCCTGGGCGTTCTGCCCCTTTATCATCAGCGCCTCGGCTTTGTTACCATAAACTACGCCGCGCGCTATAGTTATCATTCCGCTGTGTTCCGGGTACTTTGAAGCGTTATTATTAATGTAATTCAGAGTCCT
>DASZWG010000037.1:0-15479 GCA_035546675.1 Mucilaginibacter sp.
TCCTTACCGGTCCAGTGTTTGGTGATCGATGTGTTCAGCGTATCGCCAAACGACCAGATACTGAAATAGGTATTGCGCGTTAGCAGCGGGTAAGCCGGCGCTTTGGTAGCCTGTGCAAGAATAAGTTGTGAAATAAATAAAAAACAAGGCACCAAAAGGAGCTTTTTCATGTGCGATCTAATGCGGGTTCAAGAACAGTGATTAATCAGGGTTAATTACGACAAATATAATTTAAAATCGTTCTTGCGAAAGAGAACGAACCCTTAAAAAGCACTGTAAAAAGAATGATATAAAATTTACCCGCAGGATAGTACAACGGGTACCTGATGCGCCTTACTATTGCAATTGCCTGCACCATTTTTGCAAAACGGTTATCACATCCTCAAGTTTCATGGGCTTGCTCAGGTAGTCGTTCATGCCCGCCCCGATGCAGATCTGGCGGTCTTCGGGCATTGCATTCGCCGTCATGGCCACAATAACCGGCTGTTCGGTCATGTTCTCTCTTATAAACTGAGTTGCTTCCAGGCCGTCCATTTCGGGCATCTGCACATCCATCAAAACCAGGTCGTAGCGTTTCCGGGCCACGCAATTAATAGCTTCATGACCGTTAGATGCTACGTCAGGTTTATAACCCATCTTGGTCAGAATATGAACAGCAAGCTTCTGATTTACAAGATTATCCTCGGCTACCAGTATTTCCATCGGGTGATGTTCAGCAAAATCAGCCGAAAATTGTGTTTTTACCGGTTGTGGTTCCCTGCTCGTCTTACCGTTCTTTAACTGATCGACGATATGTTTATATAATACATGATGCTTGGCGGGCTTGCTTAATACCACATTGAACAGGTGTGATTCGCTCCTGCTTTGTTCATTTCCAACCGAGCTCAAAAGAATGATATGAATATCCGGGTATTTTTCTCTGACAGTCCTCGCCAACTGAACACCATCCATACCAGGCATGTTCATATCTGATATGATAAGAGAAATATCAGGGTCTTCAGCCAATAATTTTAACGCTTTCTTGCCGGTTTCCGCCATTACAGGAACAAATTTCCATTGCTGCAACTGCGCAGCCATAATACTGCGGTTAGTGCTGTTGTCGTCAACCACCAGTATCCGTTTGTTCTCAATGTCCGATACATTCAGATGGACATAAGTTCGGGGCGCTTTATCACTTACCTTAGGCTTAATATTAAAATGGAACGTGGCCCCCTGGCCCGGTATGCTTTCGACATTGATCGTACCGCCCATCAGGCCGATCAGTTTATAGCTGATGGCAAGCCCCAGCCCGGTACCGCCGTATTTTCTGGTCGTGCTCGAATCAACCTGCGAGAACGGCTTGAAAAGCCTGTCCAGCTTATCAGCCGGTATACCGATACCCGTATCGCGGACGCTGAATACTAATTCGGTTTCATTGTCCTGACCGGCAACGGTCTTCACGCTGATAAATATTTCACCTTTGCTCGTGAATTTGATCGCATTGCCAACCAGGTTGATCAATACCTGGCGTAACCTCAAGCCGTCACCGATCAGCTGCGTCGGTACATTGGGCTCTATCTGGTAAACCAGGTCAAGGTTTTGACGGGCGGCGCTTTCGCCAAAGACATCCAGCACACCTTCCACACAATCACGAAGATCGAAGTCCCGCTCTTCGAGTTCCAAATTTCCCGATTCTATTTTCGAGAAGTCAAGTATGTCGTTAATAACGGCCAGCAGCGTATCGCCGCAGGTCTTGATGGTTTCGGTGTACTCTTCCTGCTCCTGCGTTAGTTTGGTTCCCGACAGCAGCGTGGCCATACCGATCACGCCGTTCATCGGCGTCCGTATTTCATGACTCATGGTAGCCAGGAATATGCTTTTTGCCTTATTGGCCCGTTCTGCCTCTTCACGCGCCCTTTGTTCATCTACGGTCTTCCGGGCCAGCAGTTCAGTACGTTCTTCCACCATCTTTTCCAGCTCGGCCTGTCTAAGCCTTACCGCACGTAACCTGAGCCTGAACATTGCATAGATCAAACCGGCAAAAACTATTATGCCCAACGTTTTGAACCACCATGTCATCCAGTAAGGCGGAACAATATTGATCTGCAGCACATCTTTTACCGGCGACCATAAACCGGCGCTGTTCCTGTATTTTAGTTCAAATGTATAATTGCCGGGGGGCAGGTTGGTGTACGATGCCGTATTCCTGCTGCCCCCATCATCCCATTCGGTATCAAAACCGTCCAGTTTATAGGCATACTGTTTCTTATCTACCGAACCGAAATCGAGTGCTGCATACTCCAGCGAAATGTCTGATTGTTTGTAAGATAATGTGATCGATTTCGTATCCGATATATCCTGCTTAAGCGGCGACGGATCTTTACTGTTTTTTGCAATGGCAACGGGCTTATTGAAAATTGCCAGCGAAGTTACTACCAAAGGCGAAAAAGCGATAGGGCTCAGTATCTGGTCGGGATAAAATGAATTGAACCCGTTGATGCCGCCAAAATATAATTTGCCATCGCTCGTTTTAAGCGCCGAGTGGGGTTTGAACTCATCACTCTGCACGCCATCCTCGGTTGTATAATTCCTGAATGATTTGTTAACCGGGTCATACATGGATAAGCCATTATTGGTGCTTATCCATAATTTACCGTAGTCGTCCTCCCTTACTGCATACGCAATATCGCTGGCAAGGCCCTGTTTTTTAGTAAATACTGTAAAATGTTTGGTTACGGGGTCAAACAGGTCGAGGCCCGCCAGGGTACAAAGCCATAAATTGCCCTTGCTGTCTTCAAAAATGTCGGTAACCCCGTTATTGCTGATGCTGTTTTTCTTTTCGTCGTGTTTAAAATGCGTAAAAGTATTGGTCTTCCTGTTCATCAGGTCGAGGCCCGCGTCCGAAGTGCCGATCCAGAGGTTACCCTTGTGGTCTTCAAAAAGCGCATAAATATAATTGCTGCTGATGGTGGTGTGATCATTCACATCCAGCGTATAATTTCTGAACTTTTTAGTTGCCGGGTCATAGCATTCAAGTCCCTCACCAAAAACGCTGATCCATGTTTTTTTGTCCCGGGTGTGAATGATGTTATAAACGTTATTCCCGCTAAGGCCCGAATCCTTGTCATAGAAAGTGTAGGTATTGGTTTTGGGGTTCATTACCGTGATACCATTACCCCAGGTTCCCAGCCACAGGTTACCGGCATAATCCTGGTTAACGATGAGCACATAATTACCCGATATGGTTTTCTTGTTGCCATCCTTATGCTCATAATGCTCAAAAGTGCCGTTCGCCGGATCAAACTTATTCAGACCGCCTCCGTCGGTGCCTACCCAAATGTTTTTATCCGCATCTTCATAAAACGTCAATACGAAATCGTTGGATAAACTGGTCGGCAGGGAATTATGCCGGTAAAGGCTAAAGCTGGTTGTTGTCTTTTTAAATAAATTTACACCTCCGCTGAACGCCCCAAGCCACATATTACCCAGTCTGTCCCGGCATATCGAATAAATGGAATTGCCGAGTATGCTGTTATTGTCCACCTCGTCGTGCTGGTAAACGCTAAACTTCTGGGTAGCTGAATCCAAAATCGAAAGACCGCCGTTCTCGGTCCCGATCCAAAGGTTACCCGACTCATCCTTGTTAAGGCTGTAAATGGTATTGCTGGACAGGCTGTTCGGTAATTTATCATCGTGCACAAATCGCTGGAACGATCTTTTCTTCTTGTCAAATAAATAAAGCCCGTCCTCCTGGGTGCCTATCCACAGCGAATTCCTGTTATTCTCAATAAGGCAGATCACATTATCGCATGACACCACATGGCTTACAGGATCGGTGTACAGGAATTTTTTAAATGTGTTGTTTTGCCTGTCGTACAGGTTTAAACCGGCAGATGACGTTCCCGCCCAGACATTACCTTCAGAGTCGATAAACACGGTACGGACATCGTTGTCGCCAATGCTGTTCGGATCTCCGGGAGAATGAATATGATGGATAAAGATTTTTTTCTGTATATCAAAATGATCGAGGCCGCCATTTTGGGTTCCTATCCATAAGCTGCCGTCCTTGTCGAACCGGATCCTGTTGATGATATTGTTCGAAAGACTGTTGACATTATGATCATCATGCATATACCTGGTAAAAGTGCCGGTATTCCGCTCATATTTATCCAGGCCGTTTTGCGTAGCAATCCAGATATTACCTTCCTTGTCTTCTGCAAGGTCGGTGATCATGTTATTGCTTAAGCTGCTATCATCCAGCGGATCGTAACGATAGGTAATAAATTTATAACCGTCATACCGGTTTAAACCATTGCGGCTGCCTATCCACATAAAACCACGGCTATCCTGGATTATGCAGTTCACATTGATCTGCGACAATCCTTCCCTGGTACCGAAATGTTCGAACTTAAGGCTCTGATGCTGAGAAAATCCGTAAAACGGAACCATTAGAAACAAGCAGAGCAACAGACACCTGAATCTACCAATTATATTAGAATTAACACCCATTCAACAAATCACAAAAAAATTCTATTTTAGGTATATAACCTGAGGGGTCAGCACAGGGGTAATTTTTACCATACTTTTATACGAAAAGATTACCAATAGGTTCCGAAATTATTAAGCAGATATTATTAACAAAAAAGCGGGCTTCTCCCTTTCGGAAGAAGCCCGCTCTGCAATTTTAAGGTGGGGATTACAATTCCCGAACCCAAATGTTCCTGAAGCTCAGCGGTTTGCTGGCATCACCGTGCGCCTGTAATTTTATTTGCGAAGGGCCATGCGGTTCGTAGTGCGGTTTGCCGATGTACAGCGTCGGGCCTTTCAGCTCAAAATGATCCTCGACAAGCACGCCGTTGAAAAATACGGTAGCATAGGCAGGAGATTTTAGTGAGCCATCGGCATTAAAGACCGGGGCAGTCCAGATCACGTCATAAACCTGCCACTCGCCGTCCTTACGGCCGGGGTTGGCAAGCGGGATAGCCTGCTTGTAAAGGCTGCCGGCCATACCGTTCACATAGGTTTTATTGTTATACGGATCAAGAACCTGCAGTTCATAACCTGCATCGCCTTTGCCGGTAGAAGCCAGGAAAACGCCGCTGTTACCCCTGCCCTGTCCCGAACCGTCGATATCGGCAGGCTCGCGCCATTCAATGTGCAGCTGGTAGTTGGTGAATTTGCGTTTGGTTTCGATACTGCCGTATTTCTTGTTGACGGTCAATATACCATCGGCCACATCCCACTTAGCCGGCGAACCGTCGCTAACCTGTTCCCATTCGTCCAGGTTTTTTCCGCCAAACAGTACGATCGCATCCGACGGCGGATCGCCGCATTCTTTACCCGGCGTTACCACCTTGGGTACGGGGCCCCATACTTCTGTGTCTTCAGGTTTAGCTTTTTCCTGTGCTTTGGCCATGAACAGGCTGCCTGCCATCAAAGCCGTCAATATAATTTTATACTTCATGTTTAGATATTTAGTGTTTAAAAATTGATCCTAATTCAAATTATACGTCGCAAATCTGTATCGCCTGACGCAGCGACGCGATCTTATCGGGCCGGGCCGGAACAAATTCCTGGGCTACATAATCCTTAAACCCTGTGGCGACAATGGCACGCATAATAGCCGGATAGTATAATTCCTGCGTGTCGTCAATTTCGTGCCGGCCGGGCACGCCTCCTGTGTGATAATGAGCTATGTATGGGTGATAATCGGTGATGTTCCTGATGATATCGCCCTCATCGATCTGCATGTGATAAATGTCAAACAACAATTTGAAATTATCCGAACCGATCCTTTTGCAAAGTTCCACACCCCATTCTACCCGGTCGCACTGATAGTCTTTATGATCGATCTTGCTGTTCAGCAGTTCCATGCACAAAACCACGTTATTTTTTTCGGCCAGCGGCAATAATTTTTTAAGCCCGTCTGTACAGTTTTTCCACCCAGTTTCATCGTCTATACCGCGCCGCGCGCCGCTGAAACAGATCAGGTTGCGGTAACCGTTCTTTGCCAACAGCGGTATCATATCCGTATAATTACTGATCAGTTTATCGTGGAATTTGGTATCGTTAAAACCATCGTACAAACCCAATTCCGCCCCGTTGCACATGGCCGAATATAAACCATGCTTTTGCAATGTCGGCCATTCTTTCGGACCGCACAGATCGATCCCCGTTATGCCAATGCCTTTGGCTACCTCGCAAAGCTGGTCAAGCGTCAGCTCATTATAGCACCAGGGGCATACTGAATGATTGATATTGCCTTTCAGCATCGTAAAATCTTCACTTTTTTCAGTTGAGGTGAACGACGATAGCATACCCGAAGCTGTAATGGCAGCCGTACCTGCAAGCATGTTTTTGATGGCCGATCTGCGGTTTTGGTTACCCATTATGAATTTTCAGTTTATATCTCAACGCTCGGGTCCGGTTCTTCGATATCCAGACCGGGCTGCATTTCTATGTGTTTTTTATCCTTAAAAAATAACAGGAAGAAGATCATTACAACCACCGCAATCCCGCCGGGTATCAGCCAGATGCTTTTCCAATCGTGCATCGAAGGTGCGGTTTTCCAATGATCAACTATTGGCCCTGAAATATAATATCCCATTAGCATACCGACTCCATAGGTTGCCAGTGTGATAAAACCCTGTGCCGCACTTTTGAACTTTTCCCCCGCAAATTTGTCGGTATAGATTTGCCCGGTCACAAAGAAGAAATCATAACAAAGGCCATGTATTACAATACCAGCAACAAGTAACCAGTATCCCGATCCTGAGTCGCCGTAAGCAAAGAAAAGGTATCGTAAGCCCCAGGCCAGCATACCGGCAGCCAGCATTTTTTTAACCCCCAGGCGTACAAAAAAGAAAGGCATGGCCACCATAAATAAAAATTCGGAATACTGACCGAATGTTTGTATAAAGGCCGCCTTTTTCATCCCCACCTCATTTAAAAACGGATTAGTAAAATTGTAATAGAACGCCAGGGGAATACATATCGCAATTGATGCAATAAAGAAAACAAGGTATGACCTGTTTTTAAGTAGCCCGATAGAGTCTAAGCCTATAATATCGCCAAACGATACCTTTTGGCCTTTCTTTGCAGGAGGGGTGTTGGGCAATGTAAAACTCAATACCCCCAGTATCAAAGAGGCTATAGCTGTTATTAAAAATGTTAATGACAACAGTCCTTTCTGTTCCCAGTCCAATAAACCAACGATAGTTCCAGCCACTATCCAGCCCGCCGTTCCAAACACGCGTACCCATGGAAATTCCTTGCTGGGATCTTTCATCTGCTTAAACGACACCGAGTTTACCAATGCCAATGTTGGCATATAGATGATCATGTAAGCAAAAATACCCGGGTAAAAACTGGAAAAATCAGGCGCTTTATACTCATAAAACATCAATGCGGCCCCAATAAGATGCAAAACACCAAGTATTTTCTGAGCTGGAAAATAACGGTCAGCGATAAGTCCAACAATGAAAGGCGCTATGATCGCGCCCAAAGATTGTGTAGCGTATGCTGCAGCGTTTTGCACACCAGTAGCGTGTAAAGTCTGCTCAAGGTAGGTACCCATCGTTACGAACCATGCCCCCCAGATGAAGAATTCCAGGAACATCATGGTAGATAGTTTGAGCCTGATGAAAGGGGTCATGGGTGTAATTCGGGTGTTATTGTTTCTTTAACGATAAAATGTATTTCACCATGGTACGCGCATCGTCCATAGATACAGCCGGGTGCGGCGTCATCGGGGTGGTGCCCCAGTTGCCGCTGCCGCCTTTGATCACTTTTTCGGCCAGCGTATCCACGATACCTGCCGGGGCCGACTTATATTTTTCTGCAACATCGGCGTAAGCAGGACCTACTACTTTTTCCTGCTCTTTGTGACAGGTGAGGCAGTCATTTTTGGCGATCAGTTGCGCACCCGGGGCATTGGGGTTGCTCATACCCGTCGACGCGGTTGAACTTGTAGTTGCTGCCGTTGAATCGGTAGCTGCTGCTGTTGATGTGCTGTCGCTTGAGGATCCGTTCCCCGATTTGTTACCGCTGCATGCGGCTAACATAAGACTTAAACCAATGGCGATGAATGATACTTTTTTCATGTGTTGTTTGTGTTGATTGATGGTCAAAATTTGCTTTAGCTGTGCAATTTAATCAATATCGTCCAATTATATTATACAGCAGCCTGCTGCAATGGTTTAGTTTTATTTCCCGACCGCATATAGATCACCAGGCCGATAAATGCTGCGATCAGAACAATCGGGATAAATAATGTAATATATAATACATGATGGCCGGCAAAAGAAGTATCACCGTTAGATTGTTTTACCAGGCTATCATAATACTTACCCATGTATATGGTATAAATTGATACCGCAAACATTCCTGCGCCACCCATTAAATTTAAACCTAACGCACCTGTTTTTGGAAGATTGTGATTGACAAACCCAAGCATTGTAGGCCAGAAAAAACAAACACCTATCCCAAATACAATAGCGTCAACAAAGGAATTTCCGGTTGAAGAATAAAGTAAATAAAGCCCTATTGATGCTATAATTGTCGACATCAGGAGTACCGTCTGCGGAGCAAATTGCCGCAAAACCGGCTTTGCAAGACCTCGTCCAAGCACCATAATACCGGAAGTTGCTGTTACAATAAGTATTGGGTTCCCTATGTTTTTTAACAGTACGGGCACCCACTGCTCTGTGTACAGTTCGGTTATCGCCGTACCGCACATGCAAATGAACATGAAAATAAATAGCGGTGAAGCTACTGCTTTATACATGCCTGCTGTTGATACGCCGGATGAAACACGTTCGGTTACCGGGAAGTCAAGTTTTGAAAATAAATAGCCATAAATCAGCGTGGGAATAAGCATCACCCCAACTTGTATCTGCCAGCCCAACGCCAGTTTATTAAACAGTAAAACGATAAGGGTCCCTATGAATATACCGCCCGGGAACCACAGGTGAAAATGGTTTAGTTTGGTCGCTTTACTTTCCGGGTAAAGGGTTGTCACCAATGGATTGCATGAAGCTTCCACCGTACCGTTAGCCAGCCCTATAAACAAGGTTGAAATGTATAAGGTCCAAAAACCTTGCGCAAAAATTGTAAGTAAAATGCCTGAAAGATGAAGTAAAAATGCGACGACAAGTAATCTCTTCATGCCGATAACATCAACAATCATCCCTCCGATTACCACTGCTATAGGGAACCCCCAAAATGCCGTTGATGTAATCAAAGCTAATTTTGCGGTATCCAAATGAAATTGGTTACCCAGATCGGTTAAAATGCCCGCGCGTATGCCGAACGAGAGTGATGTAACCAGCAGCGACAGGCAGCTTGCCCTGAATAGCTGTGTACGATTGATCGATTGCATGTGTATGTTTTTAGGTTTAATTGGTTGCGTTGCTATTTTAGTCCCAGCGTTCGGCGGTTAAATGCTTCGTCAGAGCCTGACGCGGCAAAATCGTCAAATGCTTTACCGGTTACCCGTATAATGTGATCCCTGATAAACTCGGCGCCTTCTCTCGCCCCGTCTTCAGAATTCTTTAAGGCACATTCCCATTCCAGCACCGCCCAGCCCGGATAATCGTAAGCCGTCAGCTTGCTGAAAATAGATTTAAAGTCGACCTGCCCATCGCCGAGCGAACGGAAGCGCCCGGCACGTTCAACCCAGCCCTGGTAGCCGCCGTAAACGCCCTGTTTTCCTGTAGGATTAAATTCGGCATCCTTTACATGGAACATTTTGATACGTTCGTGGTAATTATCAATATATTCCAGGTAGTTCAGGCATTGCAGAACAAAGTGCGATGGGTCATATAACAGGCAGGCGCGTTTGTGCTGGTTCACTTTATCGAGGAACATTTCGTAAGTGATACCATCATGCAGATCCTCGCCCGGGTGAATTTCATAGCAAAGGTCTATACCGCACTCTTCGTAAACGTCCAGTATAGGTTTCCAGCGTTTAGCCAGTTCGGTAAAACCCGTTTCCACAATGCCCGCGGGGCGCTGCGGCCAGGGGTACATCATCGGCCACAATAAAGCGCCGCTAAAAGTTACGCTGGCGTTTAGCCCCAAATTTTGTGAGGCTTTTGCGGCATATTTTAATTGCTGAACGGCCCATTTTTGCCGCTCGCCGGGATTGTTCTTTACCTGCGACGGTGCAAAGGCATCGAAAAGCTCGTCGTAGGCCGGGTGTACGGCCACTAATTGCCCCTGCAAATGGGTTGACAGTTCGGTTATTTCGAGTCCGCACTCGTTTACCTGTCCTTTCAGTTCGTCAGCATAGGTTTTGTTTTCGGCCGCTTTTTGAAGATCGATAAAACGCGGATCATTAGTCGGCAACTGGACGCCCTTATAACCGAGGTTCTGCGCCCATTTGCATATTGAGGCCAGGTTGTTGAATGGCTCCTGGTCTCCGATGAATTGCGCAATGAATATGGCGGGTCCTTTGATAGTTCTCATTTAGCCTCTCCCCAACCCTCTCCAAAGGAGAGGGAGTTTGTTTATTTTCCTGAAATTTATTCTGTTACGTGATCGTACCATTTTTGATCGGACTTACCCGAAGCCACCACATTATCGATAAAGGCCATGCCCCTGATACCGTCTTCAATACCCGGAAAATCGAGCCATTCCTGGTGCGGCGTTTCGCCGTTGATCTTAGCGCTCAAAGCCAGGGCAAAATTCCGGTACAGGTTACCGAAAGCCTCCAGGTATCCTTCCGGGTGGCCGCCCGGCGTACGGCAGTTGTCCGTGGCGTATGACGATTCACGGTCCTTATAATTATTGCCGGCTCTGAATGTTTCCGCGGGTTTATCCAGCCAGCGCAGTGTCAGGGTATTCGGTTCCTGCTGCGCCCATTCCAGGCCGCCGTTCTCGCCGTACACCCGTATTTTAAGCGCATTTTCTTCGCCGGCTGCAACCTGTGAAGCGGTGAGCACTCCGGTGGCGTTATCTTCAAAACGGAGCAGGATAGCGCCGTCATCATCCAGCAAACGGCCTTCGACAACCGTATTTAACGAGGCGCACATTTGCGTGATCTTCAGGCCGGAAATATATTCGGCCAGGTGGGCGGCATGCGTTCCGATATCGCCCATGCAACCGGCCTTGCCCGATCTTTTCGGGTCGGTACGCCAGGCTGCCTGCGCATTGCCGTCCCTTTCCGAAAGGCGGCTCAGCCATCCCTGGTGATATTCCACAAATATTTTCCTGACTTTACCGAGCCTGCCGCTCTTTATGATCTGCCGTGCTTCCTTTACCATCGGGTAGCCCGAATAAGTATGGGTGAGCAGCAGCATCAGGCTGGTTTCGTCCAGTTTCTTTTTCAGTTGCCTGGCCTCATCAAGGGTGAAAGTGATCGGTTTTTCGACCACGACATTAAATCCATGCTCCAAAGCCATCATAGCGGGCCCGAAGTGTGCGAAGTTTGGCGTCACGATGGTCACAAAATCCATACGCTCATCAGCGGGAAGCTGCGCCTCGGCACGGATCATTTGTTCATAATTAGTGTAGGTCCTGTTTTCGGGCAGAAAGAGCATTTTGCCGCTTTCCTTAGCGATGTCCTCGTGTATACTTAAGGCGCCGCAAACCAGTTCGATCAGGCCATCCATGTTGGCGGCAATGCGGTGTATGGCGCCGATAAAGGCGTCCTTACCCCCGCCAACCATGCCCATGCGCAATTTTCTTTTGCTCATATAGCCCCCTCTGTATCTCCCCCCGGAAGGGGAGACTTTGTAAATTAAAAAATCTAAGTTAATACTCTAAATAAATTAAAAAGCCTTCCCTTAAGGTCAAATAGACTCCTTCAGGGGAAGGGTTTGCCTGCCGGCAGGCAGGGGCTGATATTACAGCGCCCAGGCTTTATCTCCCTTTTTGTACGGTATACAACCGTCGTACCTGCCGGGAACCGGCACATAACGCAAAGCTTTGGTACAGCCGATCTCCGAAGTGAAATAGCCCAGCAAAGTAAGCTCCTTCATCATCCTGAAATAATGATTCGGATCCTTCGGCTTTTTGGTTTTTGAGTATTCCTTCTGTTCTTTATCCAGGTCGGTCAGCAGCGAGGTTTTTTGCCCGGCATCCAGGTCCATGAATTTCTTACCGAATTTCTTGTTGCTGGCGTCGTCTACCTTGCCTATGCCTTCCAGGAATATCTTCTGATCGTCGGGCCAGTAGCAATCCCGTACCATAACAGCCATAAACGGGCCTACTCCGGCTGCTTTTGCACCGGGGCTGCTTGCCGTATCAGGCAGTATGGTGTCTGCTACTTCGTTCAGGAAGGCTTCATGATCCTGGTCGAACAAGTCTTCAACTTTGTTTGTTGAATTGGGGCGGCAGCCCGCAAGCAAAAAGTCAGCCGCGATCATCGTACCACCCATGATCATCGCTACTCTTCCGATAGCTTCTCTTCTGTTCATTTTATTGCGTGGTTATAATTGTTTAATTAATTTGAAAATTACAAAATTCATTAGCATAAATGCAAATCAGGATCAACCTTTCAGCACAAAGCCGTCCCTGTAGTTACGTTTTACAAACTGGTTGACATCGTCAAAATTGGTAACGCGCATATTATCGTTATCCCACAGCAGCTTGGTTCCCCTCGGACCTTTTTTCTTCAGGTCATGTCCGCGTACGGCAAGGTTAGCCATCAGCAATGCTTCGGTAAGCGGTCCGGCCTTTTCAAATGGTGAGCTGAGCTCCATTTTGCCATATCCGGCCAGGCAGCCTTCTATCCATTGCGCGTAGTGCCCTTCGGCTCCTCCGGGTACGCGGGCGTATTCTTTCGGAACCGATACCTCTTTGGTACGCGAGGTAGGCAGCAACTGTGGATTAGCCGAATAAGTGCCGGCCATCATTTTACCTTTGGTGCCGATAAACAGGATACCGTTGCCGTCATCACCGAATACCTCATCCGGACCGAGTTCATCGGGCCTCGTCGGCTGTATGCCGCCGTCCATCCAGTGCAATTCCACATCGCCCTGTGTCTTGTCAGTTTTGGGGAATGTCAGCGTGATATGGCTCGACGGGGGACAACTATCAGGGAAATGGCCTTCCCGGAATTCTCCAACGTATACCGTGCCCACACTGGCCTGAACATCTTTTACATATTTCAGGTTCAGCGCGCGGAAAGGCGCTTCAACCAGGTGGCATCCCATATCGCCCAATGCGCCGGTGCCATAATCCCACCAGCCGCGCCAGTTGAACGGAACCAGGTTATCTACATAGTCTTTGTAAGGCGCTGTGCCGATCCAAAGATCCCAGGCCAGTTCCGGCGGCACGTTAGGATCCGGCTTTGGCCATGGAATACCCTGCGGCCATACCGGGCGGTTGGTCCAGCAATATACGGTATGTACATCACCGATAATACCCGCATCATACCATTCGGCCAACTGGCGGGTACCATCGTTCGACGCGCCCTGGTTACCCATTTGGGTTACCACTTTATACTTTTCGGCGCCATGTGTAAGCAAACGCGCTTCCCAGATATCGTGCGTCAATGGTTTCTGAACATAAACGTGTTTACCTAACTGCATACCCGAGTAAGCGATGATGGCATGGTTATGGTCCGGGGTCGATACCGACATAGCGTCGAAGTTCTTGTGCTCCTTATCCAGCAATTCGCGCCAGTCCTTCAGGTATTTTGCGTTCGGGAATTTCTTCCTCGAACCCGCAGCACGCCGGTCATCCACATCAACAAGATAGGCGATAACTGCTTTTCCGCTTTTGTCGAAGTGATTGATATCGTCCGCGCCTTTACCACCCGCACCAACTGCGGCTATCACTAATTTATCACTCGGCGCAATAAATCCTTTTCCGCCCAATACGTACCGCGGCACGATCATAAATCCCGCCGCTGCCATTGCACCCTGCTTGATAAAATCCCTTCTCGAAGGATTCTGAGGTGCGTTTTTAGGTTCTTCAGTCATTGGTTTATGTTTTATTAATAAATTATCATTTTGTTTGAACTATGATTTTCAGGATTTAATGATCATCGTGATTAATATCTTCTTAATCAATTCAATCCGGGCAAATCACTGATCATATATTCCCTTTTTTCAGTTCCTCTACCGCATGGTTTGCTGCACGGGCCGATAGTGCCATGTAAGTAAGCGACGGATTCTGGCAGGCGGTCGAAGCCATGCAGGCGCCATCGGTCACGAACACGTTTTTGGCATCCCATACCTGGTTCCACTCGTTCAGTACCGAGGTTTTCGGGTCACGACCCATACGCGCGGTTCCCATTTCGTGGATACCGCGGCCAAGTACCGGCTCACTGTCAAAGGTGTGCACATTTTTAACACCGGCCTGTTCCAGCATTTCCTTGGCATCCTCAGCCATATCCTTACGCATCTTCAGCTCGTTATCCTTACAGGTTGCGTCAATGGCCAATACCGGCAAACCCCAGTAGTCCTTCTTATCTTTATCCAGGTAAGCCCTGTTTTCATGATACGGCAGCGTTTCGCCGAAACCGCCGATACCCATCGACCATTCACCCGGTTCAGACAGAGCATCCTTAAATGCGCCGCCAATACTCATTTCAGGAATGGCCCTGTCCCAGTTGTCGCGACCAGCGCCGCCCTGGTAACCAAAGCCTCGGATGTAATCGCGTTTTTCGCCGTTCAGGTTCCTGAAGCGGGGGATGTATATGCCATTGGCACGGCGTCCGAAGTAATATTTGTCATCATAACCCTCAACTATTCCGCCTGCGCCTACACCCAGGTGGTGGTCCATCAGGTTATGGCCCAGCTCGCCGCTGCTTGATCCCAAGCCGTCCGGCCATATATCGGTTGCCGAATTCATCAGCACCCACGCCGAGTTCAGCGTCGACGCATTCAGGAAAATGATCTTCGCGTAGTATTCATAGGTTTGTTTGGTCTCTGCATCCAGCACCTCAACGCCTTTGGCTTTTTTGGTGTCCTTATCGTAAAGTATCCTCGTCACGATCGACCAGGGCCTCAGCGTTAAGTTACCCGTAGCCACAGCAGCAGGTAATGTTGACGATTGCGTGCTGAAGTACGCTCCGAAAGGGCAACCCAGCCAGCATTTATCGCGGTACTGGCAGTTGGTCCGGCCGGGAAGCGGTTTGGTGATATTAGCCGTACGGCCAATGATCATATAACGCGATCCTTTGTAATATTTGTTGATCCTGTCGGCCACGTCCTTTTCTACGCAGTTCATCTCCATCGGCGGCATAAAATTACCGTCGGGCAGGATAGGCACGTGGTCCTTATTGCCTGATATGCCCGCGAAGCCCTCAACATGATCGTACCACGGGGCCAGGTCTTTATAGCGTATGGGCCAGTCAACGCCGATGCCCTGTTTGGCGTTCTCTTCAAAATTCACATCGTGCCAGCGGTAGCTTTGCCTGCCCCACATCAGTGAGCGGCCACCCACATGGTATCCCCTGAACCAGTCGAAGCGTTCGATCTCGACATAGGGGCTTTTCTTTTCATCCACCCAGTAATCCAGGTTGGTTTCGTTCAGCGGGTAATCCCTTT
>DASZWG010000038.1:0-5433 GCA_035546675.1 Mucilaginibacter sp.
TAATTGTTCACGATATACTAATTTACTTGCACCCCTTCTTGAGCATCCCTGAAAAACAAATTACTCGCGAAAAAACCCTGGCATGAGAATAAGGACTCCGTCCGGCAATTAATGACCCTGTTTCAAACCCGAACTGAGTTCTCTCATTTACTATTTAGATTTAACAGGCGCTGCGCTAACTCTTAAACAAGGCATATGCTTGTCCGGTCTCAGCCGCGTCTTCCGGAAGCAGAAGCTGCGAAAAAGGGCTTATTGTACCTGCCCTTAAAACACGCCGAAAAGTCTCTAAAGGAATATGATACACTAAGCCGGTTTTTGCGGTGGAAAGATGCCGGAATGTGTTTCAAAAGTGACGAAAAGTGATCGGAAAGTGTCATTTTCGTGATTTTACGGTAAAACCGGGCCCTGTTTTGTGTAAACGCCTGCGGTTTACTAACTACCTGTTTTATAGCAACTTAAACGTTATTTTTTAGCAGAATGAATAAAGCTCTCAAATTTTGAGGCATAGTGTACACAACAAAAACCTGTAATCTAACAGGTTAAGCGCTCGAACAGGTCAGGGAGAGGCCCGCGCGTGAATGATAGTGTAGTTTCACCATTTACCGAAACACCTTTACTCTTCCACCTCAAATAAAAACCGTATCTTTGCCAAAAATTACCCGCTCGCTTACGGTTTTGATCACCGGCTACTTATCCAGATCCACTCTTGCTTCGCGTCAGCACATTACAACAGTTACATGTCATTCGAAAATTTGAATTTGATCGAGCCCATCCTCAGGGCCTTAAAAACCGAGGGATATACCACGCCTACCCCCATACAGCAGCAAGCCATACCCATTATACTGCAGCAGCGCGACCTGCTGGGCTGTGCACAAACGGGCACCGGCAAAACAGCCGCCTTTGCCATACCGATATTACAACTGCTGTACCGCGACCGGCAGCAGCAAAAGGAGCAAAAAACCATTAAGGCGCTGATACTGACGCCCACCCGCGAGCTGGCTATCCAGATAGACGAGAGTTTTGCGGCTTATGGCCGGCACACCGGGATAAGGCATACCGTTATCTACGGCGGGGTTTCGCAAAATCCGCAAACCGATGCGCTGCGCCGCGGCGTCGATGTGCTGGTGGCTACCCCCGGCCGTTTGCTCGACCTGATGAACCAGGGCTTTGTGCGCCTGGATCATATCCGTATGCTGGTGCTGGACGAGGCCGACCGGATGCTGGACATGGGCTTTGTTCACGACGTGAAAAAGGTGATCGCCAAGGTTCCAGCGCGCAGGCAAACGCTGTTCTTTTCGGCCACTATGCCGAACGAGATACAGCTGCTTGCCAATTCGATACTGCATAATCCCGAAAAGGTGGAAGTGACACCGGTATCCTCAACCGCCGACACCATACAGCAGCACTTGTTTTATGTAGAAAAATCGGACAAAAAGCAATTGCTGATCCATTTGCTGAAAGACAAAGGCATCAAAACGGCCCTGGTGTTTACCCGTACCAAGCATGGCGCCGACCGGGTGGCAAGGGACCTGAACCGCGCGGGTATTACCGCCGAAGCTATTCACGGCAATAAATCGCAAAATGCCCGGCAAAGAGCGCTCACCAATTTCAAAAACCGCACGACGCGCGTACTCATCGCCACGGATATTGCCGCAAGGGGTATCGATATTGACGACCTGACGCATGTGATCAATTACGAATTGCCCAACATACCCGAAACGTATGTGCACCGCATAGGCCGCACGGGCAGGGCCGGCGCCGATGGCATTGCCTTTTCGTTCTGCGAACAGGAAGAACTGCCTTACCTGAAGGATATCCATAAACTGATAGGGAAAACCATCCCGGTTAACGAGGCGCACCCCTACCCGATGAATGCTTCGGCCATAGTGCATAAGCAGGAGATCATTAAGCAGGTCCATAGTCAGCCGCGGCATCAACGGTCGCCCGGTCACCGCGACGGTAAAAAGCGGTTCGGGAAAAGGCGGTAAACGAAGTTATATGACTGATTAATGCCGGAAAATCAGTTTGTTCAACTGCCGAAACCAGCCGGCCTTTCAGTCTCGTTTCCTAACATTGGGGAAACATTTCCCCCAATTCCCCACTTCTCTGTTACCGGGCAGCAGCGGTATGTTTTTTTACCCGGTTTATAATTTTTCCCAAAAAGCAAACTGCAGGGACCGGGCTATAAAAGCGCACTTTCCAGGCACTTATGAACGGCAGGTAAAGTTACAGAATGAATGTTTTTAACTATGAGTTCGGACTTGTTTTCGGCATCGCCTATTATGGTATAATAATTGGCTTCATTTGCTTGCCGGTTAACCGCCGGCTACCTGAAACTGAGAAATTATAAATTATTGATTAAACCCAAAATGATGAAACAGATACCTTCTAAAAAACAGAAAATGATCAGGACCGGCATCAAACCCCTTCTCGCCATCGCGGTTTGTGCAACCCTGGTTTACAGTTCGTGCCGCAAGTCGGACAACGCCCCGGTCCCCTCGGGTTCGTCGTCATCGCAAACGCAATCGGACAGCCAACTGAGCAGCCAGATCGCTGTGAACGTGGCGCAAACACTGGCCGGTCATTTCGGCGGTGTGAACCTGATGGATGGTGTGGACTCCGTGTCCTTATCCAACCATGAAGGCCCGCACCATGACCTGGCAAACAACCCGCTGTGCGGTTTCTTTACCGATTCGCTGGTTAATTACGATCACACATCGGGCGATACCACCACCCACACCGGCGGTAACCTGACCTTCTATTTCAACTGTCAGGATGGTCAATCCACCGGTTATACCGCTTACGACTCGCTGTATACCTCGCGTAAAACGCCTTCAAGCTCGACCGAATGGTATGTTAAGCAGTACTATACCATCAAAGCGCTCGACCCGAAACACGAATTCATCGGTGTCGACGGCGATATCTATTACTACGATTCGACAATTCTGTCGTGTGGTTGCCATTCGATCGAGAATGTCAACTATGTACTGAACAACCTGACCGTAAACGTATGCGGCTGCAGCAGGGACATCCTGAGCGGTACGGCTACCTTTAAGGCTTACGGCCACAACTGGAGCGCGGAGGGCAGTATTACCTTCCTGGGTAACCACATGGCCGATATTACCATCAACGGCACGTTGTACCACGTGAACCTGCTTTCGGGGAAAATTGGATAAAGACAACTATATAATGATGGCCTCCCGGATAATCCCGGGGGGCTTTTTTGTGCCTTTTTGAGACCTCTCCATCCTGCCAATCCAACTATTACAAACGCTACAACCAATCCAACTATCAACCTGTTAGCATGTTAACAAAACCAGGGTTGCAGCATTCAAATAAATTAAATAGCTTTAAACGAAAATTCTTTTAGTTTGAAATGAAGCGCCTGCTCGGTCTTTTCAGGAATAAATACTTTCTCGTTACGCTTGCCTTTGTGGTGTGGATGCTGTTTTTCGATCGGAACGATATCCTCTCGCAATACCAGTACCATAGCCAGTTGAGCAAACTGAAACAGGAACGCGACTTTTACCTGAAAGAAACCGCCAAAGTTCACCACGATCTGGATGAACTGACCACCAACAAGGCCGAACTCGAAAAATTCGCCCGGGAAAAATACCTGATGAAGCGTGATAACGAGGATGTTTTCGTGATCATGCCGGATAAAAAAGAAAATTAAATCGCGGTTTACACCTCACCTTCCCGTTTCCGGAGGAACCATTCTGTACTGAGTAAAGCCAGGATAACGATGAATACCCATTTCAGGTCGACCAGGTCGCTGTAGCGCTTGTCTTCGTAAACCACGGTTTTGATGTTATCATTCTTTCGGATCAGGTCGGCTAATTGGCTCGTCTGTCCGGGCAGCAGCATTTGCCCGCCCGATTGTTTGGCCAGCTCTGCCAGCAATTGATGATCGGCGGCGCTCTGGCGGCTTTCGAGGTTCATCGCTTTAACAGTGAACTGCCCGCTGGCGCTTAGCGCCTGTGAACCGAGTTTGGTGGCGGCTTTGTACGTATATTCGGCCGCCGGCAGGGTGCCCGCATCCAGTTGGTAACTCTGACCTGTACGGGTAAAAAGGAAACTGTAATTTTTACCCGAGTTGCTTCTCAGGTCGATCTTTACATCCGGTGTGTTCACCAATTCAAGCGCGTCATTATACAGTTCAGCATTGACGATCACATTTTCGCCGTCATCAAATACATTTTTAGCCGGGTAAACCCTGAAATGCTGCCGGTTGCTATTCGCCGTCAGGTATTGCACCACCTGGGTCATCAGCTCATCCACAGCGTGGTGATTTCCATACGCCTGGTATTCTGACAGCCACCAACGCCACAGTCCTTCCCCGGCCAGCACCGCTTCTCTGCGGCCGTTCTCGTCGGCGAATGCCAGCAAGGGGTAAGTTGTTGCCACTTCGCCTATCTTCTGGTTCAGCAGCACCTGGCTATTACTACCCTTCCGGTAATCGCCGAAGGGAGCCATCAGCGGCGGAAACTTGCCGAATTTATCCAGGGTCGAATCGGACAGGGTGAACAAAGCAAAAGGGGGAACCGGCTGCGCAAATACCTCCTGCATCTGTTCACGGTTCGAGGTGACCTGTACTGCCTTCTGCTCGCTGTCAAACTGCTGCAGGTTGGTCTGGCTTCCCCCGATGTACCATACCGGCACTTTACCCTTCGTTACCAGGTCGTGCAGCGCACCCGAACTGTTATCAGGTACCTGGTACAAGATGATCAGACTGTAATCGTTGAGTTTAACACGGGGAAGATCGCTGGCCAGGGTGGCCTTCACCTCGTAGTTGCGGTCGCTTTCGACCGATTGCTTGATGACGCTGATATCAGGGTGCGGGCCGCCGTACAACAGCAGTATCTTTTGCTTTGCATCCAGCACATCCACATAGATCGTTTCGGTGTTGTTCTGAACCGATATCTCGTTTTTGACCGGCGCAATGCTGATCACAAACTTGCGAACGCCTTTTTTATCAGCGTTCAGCTTGAGAGGAATAGTCATTTTAAAATTGGCTGATGTTACCGGAACGTTCTGGCTAAAAACCGGCCTGCCATCTTCGGTCACGTTCAGGTGCATGGTTTCGCCTTTGGCCTGATAAGCCTCGGCAAGCACCTCAACCACAAAATCGTTACCCAGGAAAGCTGTTTTGTTGTAGTTCACATTCCCGATCAGCAGGTCCCGCCGGGCAACAGTATCGCCCAAAGCGATAGTATACAGGGTTGTTTTCAGGTTCCGGGCCTCGTACACCGGGTCGCTGCCCTGGTTATACAGACCGTCGGTAGCCAGCACAACAGCGCCGATATTCTGGTTGGCAAAGCGCTCGTTAAGACTATGCAGCGCTGCGGAAATATCGGTCTGTTTCCCGTCGAACTTTGACGACAGGCCGCTGCCGAGACTTCGGCCAAAATGAAATTCGCGGATATCATACTT
>DASZWG010000039.1:0-2590 GCA_035546675.1 Mucilaginibacter sp.
TACACACCACCACCTTTGCCGAGATGTTCGAACTGCCGCAGGGCGGGTGTATAATCGATACGCCCGGCATACGCGAACTGGGAGTGATCGATATCGAAAAGAATGAGCTGAGCCATTTCTTCCCCGAAATGAGGGCCCGGCTTAACCAATGTCGCTTTAACAGTTGCCGCCACATCAATGAGCCCGGCTGCGCCGTGATCAAGGCCGTTGAGGAAGGCGAGATCGCCTTATCGCGATACGAAAGCTATATCAGCATTTACAGCGGGTACGATTCAAGAGCATAAAATACACGAATTTCACTAATGGGTGCGAATTTCTCTAATGAGGTGCGGATTATTCGTCAAATTACTTTCAATTCGTGAAATTCGTGCCTCAATATGCGCACAGTCATTCAACGGGTAACACAGGCTAAATGTACCGTAGGCGGTAATATCACCGGCGAGATCGGCTTAGGTTTCCTGGTGTTATTGGGCATCGAGGACGCCGATACCATAGACGATCTGCAATGGCTGGCGCAAAAGATCGCTGCCATGCGGATTTTCAGCGACGATAACGGGCTGATGAATCAATCGCTGGCCGATGTGAACGGGGATATCCTGCTTATTTCGCAATTCACCCTGTTTGCCCAAACCAAAAAAGGCAATCGCCCGGGTTTTATCCGTGCCGCAAAACCGGATAAGGCCATTCCATTATACGAGCAGATGATCAAAACCCTGGAGGAACTGACCGGGAAAAAAGTGCAGACCGGCATTTTCGGCGCGGATATGAAGATCAGTTTACTGAATGACGGCCCCGTTACCATCATGATGGATACGAAGAACAAAGAATAGAAACTAATAACACGAATTAGTGCGAATTGCACGAATTGTATCCGGTATTTGGCATAATTGGATTTAATTTGTGAAATTCGTGCCCCGTCATGACCCAAATCTTATTTAAAGAAGAATCCTATAAAATAATCGGCGCTTGCTTCGAAGTACATAAAACTTTAGGACATGGGTTTAAGGAAGCTATTTATAAAGATGCCCCGGAAGTAGAATTTAACAAAACCGGTGTACCTTTTCAGCGTGAAAAATCCTATAATATCTTTTATAAAGAGCAAAAATTAAAGCATTTCTTTATTGCAGATTTCATTGCCTATGATACGATTATCCTTGAAATAAAGATCGGCAGCTATATCGGTGAACCCTATCTGAAACAGACACTCAACTATCTGAAGGCGTCGGGCCTTAAGCTGGGCATAGTTATAAATTTTGGCGCCGCATCACTCGAATACCAGCGGGTCGTATTTTGAAAGACACCAATTCACATAAATATTTACTAATCTCACAAATAGCAATTCGTGTAATTCGATTCAATTCGTGAAATTCGTGTCTATGACAATAAAACAGGCACAGGAATTAATCGATACCTGGATCAAAACCACCGGAATCCGATATTTTAACGAGCTGACCAATACGGCAATCCTGATGGAGGAGGTGGGTGAAGTGGCGCGCATTATGGCCCGGCAATACGGCGAGCAGTCGTTCAAAAAGTCGGAAAAGGAAGTAAACCTGGCCGATGAGATGGCCGATGTGCTGTTTGTTTTGATCTGTTTAGCTAATCAGACCGGGGTGGACCTGACCGATGCACTGGAGAAAAATCTGCAAAAGAAAAGCATCCGCGACGCCGACCGGCACAGGAATAATGAGAAGCTTAAATGATAGTTGCATTAGCACCGGGCAGTCAAATACTGCTACTGCTAAGTGCCGCTGCTACTGAAGCCTGACTAACTTTTCCCCTTGTAAAACCGGGATTGCAGTGGTGATGTCCAAGTTCAGGCAAAAAGCGATGTCTTTTTCAATGCCCAGTTTTTTAAGGCGTTCACTGTGGGAGGTTTTGGACAGGTAGCCAGGCAGATCTGTTTTGGCTATGGTATAAAGGTCGAGCGCGGCGATGGCGGCATCATCCTGTTTATAATCCGGGCCCTGCAGGCTTTCAACGACGGCCCCGGCAAATACTGTATCTTCCAAATTGAAATGATTCTTCCATCCGGCGCAAACCAGGAGCACGTTTTCCTGCTGATCCTTCAGCCAGTTGCATAATGCGCTCAGGTTCAGGAACGAGCCGATAACGATCTTTTTGGCATCCCTGGATAAGTGAAGAGCGTGCGTGCCGTTGGTGGTGGTCAGCACTACGGTTTTACCTGCGACTTTTTCTTTGGTATACGAGAACGGAGAATTACCAAAATCGAAGCCGGGCACTACCTCGCCGTTGCGTTCGGCGGCTAAGAGGTAGCCAGACCCATTTTCGCCATAAGCCGCACACTCTTCCACCTCCGCAACCGGGATAATGGCTTCCGCGCCATTCTCAATGCCGTAACAGATGGATGAAGTGGCCCGGAAGATGTCGACAATAACGACAATATAATCCTCGACCCGGTAAAGCGGTATAAGAGCAGGGGTAAGGCAGACGTGGAGGGAATTTACCCCCCGGCCCCCTGAAGGGGGTGTATTATGCAGACGATCATCGTTCATCATTCAATGGCGTTCCCCCTTCAGGGGGTTAGGGGGCTTTATAAAACGGGGGTTTCACAACCTGCGCCTTTACA
>DASZWG010000040.1:0-2504 GCA_035546675.1 Mucilaginibacter sp.
CCTGGGCGCCCGGCACGAATGGCTGAAGCATAACGAGCATATGACCAACGAAGAATACCAAAAGTATTTTGTCCGTTTCAATCCCGATCATTTCGACCCGCACAAATGGGCCCGTGCAGCCAAAGCCGCCGGGATGAAGTACGCCGTGCTCACCACCAAGCACCACGAGGGCTTTTGTTTGTTCGATTCGAAATACACCGATTACAAGGCCACGAACACGCCTGCACACCGGGACCTCGTGAAGGAATATGTGCAGGCCTTCAGGGAGGAGGGGCTGAAAGTGGGCTTTTACTATTCGCTGCTCGACTGGCATCACCCCGATTATACGATGGACGACGCACACCCGCTGGTGCAGGTCGATACCAGCCAGGCCAATTACGACCGGCTGAACAAGGGTCGCGATATGAACAAATACCGCGCTTACCTGCGCAACCAGGTACGCGAACTGATGACCAATTACGGCAAGATCGATATCCTGTGGCTGGATTGGTCGTGGCAAAAGGGCTCCAAACACGGCAAGTGGGGCAAGGACTGGGATGCGGTTAACCTGCTGAAGATGGTGCGGAAATTACAGCCCGGCATCATTGTCAACAACCGCCTGGGTTTGTATGATTACAGCGACGGCGGCGACTTTGAAACCCCCGAACAGGTAAGCACCAAAGAATTGGACAAATACCGCGGGCATACTTTTGAAACCTGCCAGACCTTCTCCGGCTCGTGGGGGTATTATCGTGATGAGAATACCTGGAAAACGCACCGCCAATTGCTCGACCTGCTGATCAGTTCGGTGAGCAACGGCGGCAACCTGATACTGAATGTGGGTCCGACGGCCCGCGGCGAGTTCGATTACCGCGCCACCAACGCGCTCGACAGCATGGCCTACTGGATGCATGCGAATAGCCAGGCTATTTACGGCTGCACCTATGCGCCGGACACTTACAAAGTTCCCGGCGGAACGAAGCTGACCTATAATCCGAAAACGAAAAAGCTGTATGTGCACCTGTACGATTACCCGGAGAACGGCAAGCTCACCCTGCCGGGATATGCCGGGAAGGTGAAGTATGCACAGTTCCTGAACGATTATTCGGAGCTAAAATACACGACGAATGGCAGCGATGTTGAGCTGGCATTACCAAAAATGAAACCACCGTACGATATACCGGTGGTAGAACTGGACCTTTAATTTGATTTGCCTGTGAAAAGATACGGTTTGGCGCTTGACCTGAAGGATGATCCGACCTTGATAGCGGAATACGAGGAATATCATCGCGCCGTGTGGCCCGAAATAAAAAAAAGTATTCTTGATTCGGGCATCACAAATATGGAAATTTACCGCTTTGGTAACCGGTTGTTCATGGTAATGGAAACGGACGATTCCTTTACCTTTGACCGCAAGGCTGCCATGGATGCGGCCAATGCCAAAGTGCAGGAGTGGGAGCAACTGATGTGGAAGTTTCAGCAGCCTGTGCCGGGCTCAAAACCCGGAGAAAAGTGGGTTTTGATGGATAAGATATTCGGTCTCGGAGATTAGTTAATCAGAGACAAAGTTTAAAAGTCCCTCTCCTTTGGAGAGGGTCCCGATAGGTATCGGGATAGGGAGAGGCCAATGAACAGCTATCTGCAAATACATAAAAATGATAATGTTTTGGTTGCATTGCGCGATCTGGAGCAGGGAACGATGATCGATTTTGGAGGAGAAAGTTTTCCGCTTGCTGACAGGGTGTCGGCCAAGCACAAGTTTACTTTGGCGCCTCTGCACAACGGGGACCCGGTATTTATGTATGGCGTATTGGTGGGCAAAGCGACGAAAGAAATTTCCAAAGGCGGACTGGTATCTACCGAAAACATTCATCACGCGTCAAGCGG
This sequence comes from Mucilaginibacter sp., assembly GCA_035546675.1. Lineage (GTDB taxonomy): Bacteria > Bacteroidota > Bacteroidia > Sphingobacteriales > Sphingobacteriaceae > Mucilaginibacter. Next base: position 1,867 of record DASZWG010000040.1, read on the forward strand.
ATTCCGCCTGGGTAAACGTAAATTAGACTGGCATAAACCCGATGCTTCTAAATTTGAGGGTCGCACGTTTATGGGTTATCACCGGCCAGGCGGTTCGGTCGGCACTGCCAATTACTGGATCGTGATACCGCTGGTATTCTGCGAGAACCGGAATATCATGGTGATGAAGGAGGCCCTCGCGGATAAGCTGGGTTATAAAAAAGCCAAAAGGTATGAAAGCGAGGTGGACCAGTTGATGAGCCTGTACCGTGCGGGCAGATCGGCGCACGAGATACTGAACGCCGACATGCAGGCTGAAGCCGAAAAGGAGGCGAACAAGCGGCTGTTCAAAAATATCGACGGCATCAAATTCCTGACGCATGACATGGGCTGCGGCGGTACGCAGCAGGATTCGCGGGCATTGTGCGGCTTGCTGGCGGGTTATGTCACCCACCCGAATGTGGCGGGCGCTACGGTGCTAAGCCTGGGATGCCAGCATGCACAGGGCGGTATTCTGCAGGAAGAGATCGCCAAACGCGATCCCAGTTTCAGCAAGCCGCTCGTTATCCTGGAGCAGCAAAAGCTGGGAACGGAGAAGAACTTATTACAGCAGGCGTTAAAGCAAACTTTCACCGGGCTGATGGAGGCTAACCAAAACG
>DASZWG010000041.1:0-5308 GCA_035546675.1 Mucilaginibacter sp.
TGGTGAACAGGGCCTTTGTGAACTGGATGGAAGGGAAAAACCAGCGGGGATATATGTAACCCCCAACCCCTAAAGGGGCGAATGGTTCCCCCTTCAGGGGGTTAGGGGGCTACGCGCTGAACGGCGCAAAAATGTAATGCGTTACCAGCTTGTCGAAAAGTATAAGCGAAGCGATGATGAGCGCTATACCGGCTATCTCGTTAAGCCGGTGGACAAATTTTACCGAGATCCTTGCACGCAGCTTATTGGCATAAAACGCCTTGGTCGTATCCGCCCCGAACTGTACCAGCAGGATCGTCAGGAACATGACCGCTATTTTCAGTGAGCGGTTTGGAGCTGTGTCCGAATACAGGGTACTTGCCGTACCGATAACCACCGTCCAGTGGAACAGCAGTGTAGGGTTCAGGATGCACATCAGGAAACCTTTCAGAAAATATCCGGTGCGCTTAAGCTTTGAGGGAACCTTATTATCGAAATTGACCTCCGACTTCTTGAAGATATAATAGATGCCCAGGGCGAACAAAATGGCACAGCCCACTATGCCGGCGTGCTGCTTATCCTGGTTTGAAATATCAAAATACTGTGAGCCGAATATAATAGCACCGACGAACACAATGTCGCTCGTTACTACGCCCAGCGCCAGCGCTACGCCGGCGTGAAAACCCTTCTCTATGCTGGTTTTTATTAATGCAAAAAATACGGGGCCGGTCAAAAACGTGAGCACTAATCCTATACCAATCCCCCTGATTACGGCTTCTATCATTAATAATTTCAGGCTAAGGCATGATCAGATTCCCATAGCCGGGAACGAATATGCGATTTTATATGGTAAACGACCAAGTTAAAAGCGGCAATTTATTATTTAAGCAAAGTATATCACAATTTATAAAAATAATTTCTATGTTAGTGATCTTTAAATCAACATTACCAACCTAAATAACCAATGGAACAAAGCAAAACCAAGAGTTACGGCTCGGCGCTGTATACTATTATTACGGTGTTTTTCTTCTGGGGATTTTTAGCCGCATCGAACGGAGTTTTTATCCCATTTTGCAAAGCGCACTTTCACTTAACACAGTTTGAATCGCAATTGATCGATTTTACCTTTTACGGGGGGTATTTTATTGGTTCGCTGGTATTATATTTTGCGTCGCAAGCCACAAAGGTTGATATTCTCAATAAACTGGGCTTCAAAAATGGCATCATCTACGGCTTGCTCATATCGGCAGTGGGTGCACTCGTAATGGTGCCTGCGGTTAATTCAGGATCATTTGGATTTATTTTGAGCGCATTTTTTGTTATCGCTTTGGGGTTTTCCCTGCAGCAAACAGCAGCAAATCCGTTTGTGATCGTTCTGGGAACGCCGGAAACAGGTACCAACCGTCTTAACCTGGCGGGTGGGGTTAACAATTTCGGAACGCTATTGGGCCCGGTTATCGTGAGTTTTGTATTATTCGGCAGCGCCAGTAAAATCATACCTGCCGCTGATGTTAAAATAACTTCAGTAGATAATCTATACTACATCTTAGCCGGCTTATATATTGCTGTTGCTATATTTTTCTGGATATCCAAACTGCCCAAAGTAACCAGTGATGAAAAGATAGAAGCGAGCCACAAAACTAACTTCCCTTTGATCATCCTCTTTGTTGCTTTCTGCCTGATATTGCTGGCCGGCCCGTTAACCAAATTGACCGGTTTGTCGCGGCCGTACTTCGTTTACTCGTCACTTGCCATTATCCTGATCACATTGATCGGCTCGCTCCGGGCCTCGAGCAGGAGCACTGAAGGATGGGGGGCTATGCATTACCCGCAGCTGATCTACGGTATGATCGCGATATTCACCTATGTAGGCGTTGAAGTAACCATCCAAAGTAATATGGGGGCGCTGTTAAAAACGCCCGAATTTGGCGGATTTAAAGATTCGGAGATCGCACCTTTTATATCACTGTACTGGGGAAGCCTGATGATAGGACGCTGGACGGGAGCTATAGCGGTGTTCAATTTGTCGAAAACCATGAAGAATCTGCTCACCATCGTGGTTCCGTTTTTTGCATTTGGCGTAGTGCTTTTGGTTAATTATATCTCAGGTGCGCATATTTCCGAATTGCTGATCTATGCAGTTTGCGTGGTGCTTTTGGTTGCCGGTTTCCTTGTAGGTCAGCAAAAGCCTGTACGTACGCTTACCTTATTCGGGGTGCTTGGCGTTATCACCATGGTCGTCGGGCTGCTCACAACCGGCCGCTTAGGCTTATTGGCATTCATCAGCGGCGGACTCTGCTGCTCTATTATGTGGCCTTCTATTTTTGCACTTTCAATTGCAGGTTTAGGGAAATACACCAGCCAGGGATCGGCATTCCTGATCATGATGATCCTGGGTGGGTCCATCATTCCGCCTGTTCAGGGCATACTGGCCGATACCAGCGGTATCCATTTTTCATATATTATCCCGGTGCTGTGTTTCTCATACCTAACGTTCTTTGCCCTAAAGGCCGGTAACGTATTAAAGAAACAGGGGATTGATGTGGATAATATGGAAGCCTCCGGCGGACACTGATGCGGGATCGTATAAAAATTTTCTACAACTTGCCTTTATGAGTTCTGACGGTAACACTAATAAAAATTACACCTTACCATTGGTCACGCTGACCTCGCTTTTCTTTATGTGGGGTTTCATAACGTGTATGAATGATGTGCTGATACCTCACCTGAAAAAACTGTTCAGCTTATCGTATTTCGAGTCTATGCTGATTCAGTTCTGTTTTTTTGGAGCTTATTTCATCGGTTCGCTGATCTATTTTCTGATCTCTTATTACAAGGGCGACCCAATCAACAGGATAGGTTATAAAAAAGGGATACTGCTGGGGTTACTGTTATCGGCAATAGGTTGCTGTATGTTTTTCCCGGCGGCCACCCTGGCGGCTTACGGCCTTTTTCTCAGTGCTTTGTTTATTCTTGGCCTGGGCTTCACTTTGCTTCAGATATCGGCCAATGCTTATGTTTCTCTTTTAGGCCCCGAAGATACTGCATCGAGCAGGTTAAACCTTACCCAGGCCTTTAATTCATTGGGCACCACCATAGCACCTGTTTTGGGCGGATACCTGGTTTTGCAGTTTTTTGCTGTAAACGGTGTTATTTCGGCCGAATCAACCAGGATACCCTATTTGATCTTTGCCGGCTTATTTATATTGTTAGGCGTCATCATCGCTTTTGTACGGCTACCACAATTCACATCAGAAGAGATCGAAAGCAAGGGCCTGGGTGCTTTGAAATTTATGAATCTCAGGCTCGGGGTACTGGGGATATTTTTTTATGTTGGGGGCGAAGTAGCCATCGGCAGTTTCATAATAAGCTTTTTGGGGCAACATAATATTGCCGGGTTTACGGAAGCAGTAAGTAAAAATTATCTAGCCCTTTATTGGGGCGGAGCTATGATAGGCAGGTTTTTAGGTGCCATTTCTTTGAATAAAGGGATAGGACAGGTCAAAAAGATCATTTATATGGTTTTGACCGCTGCCGCTGTATTCGCTCTTATTTTTTCAATAGTCGACCTTACCTTTTTGCAGATCAGTTATTTCCTCATTTTTATCGTGCTAAATCTGCTGGCTTTCTTAGTCGGAAGATCTTCGCCCGGGAAAACCCTGGCCATATTCGCCTCCGTTAATGTGGTTCTTTTATTGATCACGATTTTTACGGGCGGTCACCTGGCTATGTGGACGATTTTGGGTATCGGCCTGTTTAACTCGATTATGTACTCGAATATTTTCACTCTTTCTATCGCGGGCCTTGGTAAATACACCAGCCAGGGTTCGTCATTGTTGGTTATGGCGATATTGGGAGGTGCGGTTGTCCCTGTGATACAGGGTGCAGTGGCGGATTTTGCAGGCATACAAAAAGCCTTGTTTCTGCCGGTGATTTGTTACCTCTATTTGATTTATTTCGGGTATTATTGCTGGCGCCATCTGGCCAATGTTGAAGTAACTGCAGTCAAAGGCGGCCACTAATTACCTAATCGTGCCGGTCCGCTATCATTACCGATCATTGTCAAGAAATGACTAAACTGAGTTTCGATCATATTTTTATGAACCTGGCAACCGACCTGGCTAAACGCTCGCACTGCGTCAAGGCACAGGTCGGAGCCGTTTTAACGAAGGATACCCGTATTATTTCTATCGGCTATAACGGGCCGCCTGCGGGAACGCATAATTGCGATGAAGAGTGGCCCGAAACCGGCTGCCCGCGTGATGCGCGCGGAAGCTGTTCACTGGCGCTTCATGCCGAAGAAAATGCTATTTTATATGCGGTGAAAAATGGCGCAAACCTGGAAGGTGCGACGCTTTATACTACATTATCGCCTTGCTTGCCATGCGCGAGGCTAATATTTTCAGCAGGGGTGAAGAAGGTGCTTTTCCTTAAATCTTATGCCGAATATAAAGGCTTACCGAGCGATGAAGGAGTGGATTTCCTGAACAGGTTTGGTGTACCCGCACACAAGTTGGTCCTGGATTGAGCACGACGGTAATTTCTAGATAAATTTTTTAACTATTATGGTGTTTCATGGTGTTGTATACGCGAGTGAAACGCCCTGAAAACAGGACACTTCAGAGCAGAGGTCAGGGTTTGTGTATTTTTATTACTCAAAGTGCGTCAGTGGGGCTATTTTATCCAGGGCAAATTGTAGTTGTTCGTCGGGCGTCATATTGGTGTTATCCAGGACAATAGCATCCTTTGCCCTCACCAGTGGACTTTCTTCGCGTGTCGTATCCTGGTAATCGCGGTGAGCCAGGTTTTCGAAAACTTCCTCCAGTGTTATATCAGGGTTTGTTTGCCGTAATTCTTTATAGCGTCTTTCTGCGCGCACTTTAGGGTCAGCGGTCATGAAGAATTTGACTTGCGCATCTGGAAAAACCGTGGTCCCGATGTCCCGCCCGTCCATGACAATATTTTTGGAGCGACCCATGCGTTGCTGTTGCTTTACCATTTCGTGCCGTACCTCGCGTATGGCTGCTACAGCGCTTACATTATCCGACACAGGCATTTGGCGGATTTCCTCTGAAACGTCTTCATCGTTCAGAGTAATGTGGGTTTTGTAATCGCGTGAGTGAAAGTTCAGGTGAATATTCCTGAGCGCTTCGTCAATCTGCCGGTGGTCATGCAGATCGACCAGGTGCCTCAAAAAGTAGAGTGTTACAGCACGGTACATGGCCCCGCTGTCGATATAAACATAATGCAGATGACGCGCCAGCTGCTTCGCCAGCGTGCTCTTGCCACAACTGGACCACCCGTCAATGGTAATGATAATCTTCTTCAT
>DASZWG010000042.1:0-6778 GCA_035546675.1 Mucilaginibacter sp.
TCAAACGTACCCGCAGGATCGCTTCCATCAACGTGGGCGAAGGCATGCTTGGCCGCGTGGTGAACACACTGGGCCAGCCGATTGACGGTAAAGGCGCCATCACAGGCCAGACTTATGAAATGCCGCTGGAGCGTAAAGCGCCGGGCGTGATCTACCGTCAGCCGGTGAACGAGCCCCTGCAGACTGGTATCAAAGCTATCGACGCCATGATCCCTATCGGCCGCGGTCAGCGTGAGTTGGTGATCGGTGACCGCCAAACCGGTAAAACGGCCGTTTGTATTGACACCATTATTAACCAGAAAGAATTTTATGCGGCGGGTAAACCGGTGATCTGTATCTATGTGGCCTGCGGTCAGAAGGCATCTACCGTAGCCAACATCGTACGCACGCTCGAAGAAAACGGCGCTATGGCTTATACCATTGTTGTTGCGGCCAGTGCCGCCGACCCTGCACCAATGCAGTTTTTCGCTCCATTCGCAGGCGCCGCTATCGGCGAGTATTTCCGCGACACCGGCCGTCCTGCTCTGATCATCTATGACGACCTGTCGAAACAGGCCGTGGCTTACCGCGAAGTGTCGCTGTTGCTGCGTCGTCCTCCGGGCCGCGAGGCTTACCCTGGTGACGTATTTTACCTGCACAGCCGTTTGCTGGAACGTGCAGCAAAGATCAGCCAGAATGACGAGATCGCCAGAGCAATGAACGATCTGCCCGAATCGATCAAAGGCATCGTAAAAGGCAACGGTTCATTAACTGCGCTGCCGATCATTGAAACCCAGGCCGGCGACGTATCGGCTTATATCCCGACCAACGTGATCTCAATTACCGATGGCCAGATATTCCTTGAATCGAACCTGTTCAACGCAGGTGTGCGGCCGGCCATCAACGTAGGTATTTCGGTATCGCGTGTGGGTGGTAACGCACAGATAAAATCAATGAAAAAGGTTGCAGGTACCCTGAAGCTCGACCAGGCACAGTTCCGCGAGCTGGAAGCCTTTTCAAAATTTGGCTCGGACCTTGATGCCGCTACCAAAACGGTACTGGATAAAGGTTCGCGCAACGTTGAGGTACTTAAACAGGGGCAATATTCGCCAATGCCGGTTGAAAAGCAGGTAGCTATCGTTTACGCAGGCACCAAGAACCTGATGCGTAACGTGCCTGTGAACAAGATAAAAGAATTTGAGAGCGAATACCTGTCGCAATTAGAGTTACGTCATCCTGAAACGCTTGCAGCCCTAAAGGCCGGCAAACTTGACGACGAAATAACCAGTGTGCTCGAAACTGTAGCTAAAGAACTGGCAGGGAAATATTAATTAGTTGTTAGTATCAGGTATCATGTAGCAAGACAATCTTGATACTAAATACTTGATACTTGATACTTAAAAACAAGAATGGCTAATTTAAAAGAAGTAAGAAACAGGATAGCGTCGGTTACGTCGACGCAGCAGATCACCAAAGCGATGAAGATGGTGTCGGCTGCCAAGCTGAAACGCGCTACTAACGCAATTTTACAGTTGCGCCCTTACGCCAGTAAGCTGAAGGAGATGCTGGCCAACCTTTCAGCAAGCCTGGAAGACGGTTCATCGCCTTTTTTACAGGAGCGTGCACCTAATAAAGTGCTGATCGTTGTAGTTACTTCGAACAGGGGGCTGGCAGGTGCATTCAACATGAATGTGATCAAAACGGCCAATAACCTGATATCTGAAAAATACAGCGCACAATATAAGGCAGGTAATGTTTCGATAGTGGGTATCGGTAAAAAGGGCCAGGAGTACTATCAGAAACGTAAGTACAACGTGATCGGTAATAACAACGAATTATTTAACGAGCTTAACTTCCTGAACGTATCCAATGTGACTGAGGCGATCATGGAAGGATTTCTGAAAGGCGAATATGACCGTGTCGACCTGGTTTATAACCAGTTTAAGAACGCTGCCGTTCAGATACTGACCACAGAACAGTTATTGCCTGTGCCAAAGTCTGAAAAGAAAGCCGATACTTCGCATATGGTCGATTATATCCTCGAACCTTCTCAGGAAGAGATCGTCGAGCAACTGATCCCTAAAAACATAAAAATACAGTTGTACAAGGCTGTGCTGGATTCGCATGCTGCAGAGCATGGCGCTCGTATGACAGCCATGGATAAAGCAACCGATAATGCCGGCGAATTATTGAAATCGCTCAAATTATCGTACAACCAGGCACGCCAGGCAGCTATCACCACCGAGCTTACAGAGATCGTGAGCGGTGCGGCAGCGCTGTCAAATTAAACAATTGCCAATTCGGATACAAAATGCCCCGGTTGCGAAAGTTACCGGGGCATTTTTTGTAACATCTTTCACATCAAGGGTCACTTTCTCTAAGTGTCGTGTATTAATAAAACCATATTTGCTTTCTCTTCCTTTTACCGCCAAATTTAAGCGGGGTTCAATTTTATTGGAATTTTATTTGTATAATTTATAAATAAAACGAATAAAATTCCGAAATATTAATATAATTTGGGTTACTATTTTGTTTTGGCTGGTATTAATTAGAAAATCAATTTAAACTTAACAGCCATGAAGAAGACAATAATCATTATGTTTGTCGCAGCGATCGCGTTGCTGGCAGCCTGTAAGGGAAAATCAGGCGACTACGAACTTGCAGATTTGAAGCAAAGTAATTCAGCAACAGATTCCGCAAAATCGGCAGATACCTACGAGAATGTAACTCCTAAACTCGTTAAGACGGCCCAAATTAATTTCAAAGTAAAAAATGTACGGCAAGCCAGCGAAAACATCGCATCGCTTACAACAGGATATGGTGGTATGGTGATACATCAGTTGCTGCAATCCGCCCCCGGGGAAACCAGGAATGTGCACATTAGCAGCGATTCGCTGATGCGGATAGCCGTTTACAGCACAACTGCTGATATGGCCGTAAAGATACCCTCGGCTAAACTCGAAGATTTTGTCACCAAAGTGAGCCGCATTGGCACTTACCTTAATATGAGCAAGATGGATATTGACGACCGTTCGCTGGATTATCTCTCCACGAAATTGAAACTCAGAAACAGGCAGGAACTGGAAGATCAGCGCAAGACCGGGCTTGTCAAAGTAAAACATGTAGCTGATGTGCTCGATCTGAAGGATGATATTGTGGACAAGCAGATAGGTAACATGTCGACAGATGACGCTGTGAAATACAGTGTCGTGAGTTTAAACTTTTACCAAAGCGATGCTATTTTGAAGGAAGTGATCGCGAATGACGACCCTTCAGCGTATAATATCCCATTCTTTCAAAGACTTAGACTGGCCCTGACTAACGGCTGGGGAGTTTTTGTTGAATTCATTATTGTCCTTGCTAACCTGTGGACCTTTATCTTAGTTGGACTGGCCGTCTGGATGGGGATCGTGTATTACCGGCGAAGAACAAAAGCGACCCGGATTGCAGGCTGAAATATTGAAAGTATTTATGTGTTTTAATTAAACATTTTCTATTTTTGCCGTAACAGCAAACCCTTAAAAGAATATGAATAAGACAGAACAAGCCAATTCAGAAAGCCATTATCTTTTGATGATCCTGGCAGTGGTCGTTACCGTAACAGGATTATTTTTCCGGTTTTTTGGCGATCAGGCTAATTACACCTACGTTTCTGCTCACTATACCCATATTTCTGACATCATCTTTGTGATAGGCGCCGCTTTGGTGCTGAGGGTTCTGTACCGGATTTTGAAATAATAAAACACGAGATAAAAGAGAAGCGCCATGGATTACCATGGCGCTTTTTTGCTGGTCTAAACTATGATTCAAAGTGATTGAATGAATGCTATGATTTAGAAGCTAACAAGCTAATCTCTATTCTCTAATCTCTACTTTCTACTTGGGTCTGTATCTTGAACCATTCAATATGTGCTGTGCACTTTTATCGGCCATAAGCTGCTCCAGCGTAACTTCCGGGTGTTTATCCATGTATTCCCTTACGATCTGCCAGCCGGTCCATACAGCAAGTTTTGGCGCCGATTCATTTTTTTCTCCCAAACCCGGTGTAAATGGAGCTTCGCCCAGGAACTTTTGCGTCTTTTCATCATCTGTTTCGTACAGCAGGTTCTGTTCCAGGAAATAACCCCATATCTGGGGTTTAAAGTCTTCGCACCATTTTAGTTGCTCGGGCGTATAACCTATTTTGACCGAATCGGGCACATCGGGTAGTACCCTGTCCATAAAGTATAATACCTTACCCCGGTAGATCATTTTACTCAGCATCGTCTTGTCTGAATCGCTTTCGGGGAACATATCTTCTCTTGCCATGCCTTCAACCACGCGGGGTGTTATATTACTAGGTGTAAAGTGGCGCGAAAGATAATGCGGTATACTTTCGATCAAAGCCGGGTAGAACTTGGAATCAGCGCCGAGGAACATGTCCAGCCCGATGGCCACATAACCGTTTCCGACGGACGTTTGTGCTGCAAAACCGGAGAAATAGGCGTATACTTTGGGTAGTTTCTTTTTCGGGTAATAGTATTTGATATACTTGAATGCTTCAGTAAGGTTTTCCGCCGTTTTATCCATATTAGGATAAACCGAATCCACCGCATGTTTCAGGGCCAGGTAATCTTTTGTATGCAGCACCCTTCTCAGCGTCATAAAATAGCCGGTATCGCGTGTGCTTCCCGCCGGGAGTATGCGTTCCATAAAGTCGCGGTAAAAGGCGCCGTATTTCTTCGTCATGTAAGCCGCCTGTGGTGCCATGGGGCCGGTACGCATTTTATCGAGGTCATGATCGAACCGTTCTATTGTAACATGAACGTCAATATTGCTGACATCGACCTGATTAGAGTGGTGACAGGCCGTTAGCAGTATACTCGTCAGAAAAATTAGGTAAATTTGTGTTGCTTTGGCGGGACTAAGAGACATTTTAGTTGTTTTAGCAAAATTAGTTTTTTAACGCACATTACACAGGCAAATTGTTATCATTCGTTTTATGAAGATCGCACTGGCACAGCTTAATTATCACGTCGGCAATTTCGAATCGAATATGGCTAAGATCATCAGTCATATACACCAGGCAAAAGAACAGGGCGCCGACCTGGTCGTATTTGCTGAATTGTGCGTATGCGGCTATCCTTCGCGCGATTTCCTGGAGTTTAGGGAATACGTCGGGCTTTGCGAAGAAGCAGCAAAAAAAATAGCTGCTGAGTGTACCGGGATAGCATGCATTATTGGCCTTCCTACATTTAACCACAAACCTGCGGGAAAAGAGTTGAACAACTCGGCTTATTTTATCGAGGACGGAACAGTTAAAGCCATAGTCAACAAAGCATTGCTGCCTAACTACGATATATTTGATGAGTACCGGTATTTTGAGCCCTCAACTCAGTTCAAATGCATCAACTTTAAAGGTCACCGCATAGCGCTTACAATTTGTGAGGACCTGTGGAATACGCTCGAAAACCCTTTGTACATTACCCGTCCGATGGATAAGCTGATCAAGGAGGAACCAGACGTGATGATCAACATCGCAGCTTCTCCGTTTGCCTATAATCATGATGAGGAGCGAATAGAGATACTGAAGGATAATGCTGCACGATATAAGTTGCCCTTGTTCTATGTGAACCACGTAGGGGCGCAAACTGAGCTGATATTTGATGGCGGTTCGCTGGTGTTTGATAACAAGGGCGAACTGCTGGATGAATTGCCATATTTTGCCGAGCGCGTTAACTATTACGAGCTTGAAGATAAATCCAGGATAAAACCGCTACAGCCATCCACTAAACGAACGAAGAAGCAGGAGGATATCGAGCAGATACACCAGGCATTGCTGCTGGGTATACGGGATTATTTTTCGAAATCAGGCTTTAAGAAAGCCATCCTGGGATTGTCAGGAGGCATCGATTCAGCCGTGGTTTGTGCACTGGCCGCCGAAGCGCTCGGTCCGCAGAATGTAATGGCGGTTTTGCTTCCTTCCCGCTTCTCGAGCGATCACTCGGTGAAAGATGCGGAGGACCTGGTCAAAAACCTGGGTTGCATGCACGAGATCGTTGCTATCCGTCACATCACTGAAGCATTTGAGAGTGCGCTTCGCCCGCAATTCAATAATCTTCCTTTCAATATAGCCGAAGAGAATATCCAGTCGCGAAGCCGTGCGGTAGTGCTGATGGCCATGTGCAATAAGTTTGGTTATATCCTGCTCAATACCTCGAACAAAAGTGAGGCCGCTGTAGGATACGGTACTTTGTACGGTGATATGTGCGGTGGTATTTCGGTTATCGGCGATGTATACAAAACTCAGGTTTTTGAATTGGCCCGGTACCTGAACCGGGAAAGAGAGATCATCCCCGTCAATACCATCGTTAAGCCGCCCTCAGCCGAATTAAGACCCAATCAGAAAGACACAGACTCTTTGCCCGAATATGATACGCTTGATGCGATATTGACGCAATATATCGAGAACCGTTGTTCATCGGCCGAGATCATCCGGATGGGCTATGATGAAAACACGGTCAGGAAAGTGTTGCGGCTGGTTAACCTAGCCGAACATAAACGTTATCAAACCCCGCCCATACTAAGAGTATCGCCTAAAGCGTTTGGGATGGGTAGACGTATGCCTATTGTTGGGAAATATTTATCTTAAAATTCGTATTTTTAAGTTAAACCATATATTCTAAAAATAGTCTAATACATACAGAATAAGGGGGAAAATCATGAAAATAAAGGTATTTGGATTGCTTGCATCGTTAAGCATCCTGGTTTTGGCTGGTTGTAGCAGGTATAACTATTATACCGCTGGTTTGAATAAGAC
>DASZWG010000043.1:0-3684 GCA_035546675.1 Mucilaginibacter sp.
GAAGGTTTTTTCGGAGGGCACAAAGAAGGCATTATAGCCAATAGAGACTACGACTACTAACATGATGTGGAAAAATCCGATGCTGTAAACCAGCTGATTATCGCCACATTTGAGTATGATCGTGAAGAACCTATGAGATCACTGGCCGAGTTAAAAAAAGAAGCCGCCGATATCAACCTGCAGATCAGGAGATTACTCCTTAACCATAACAGCTTTAGCGAAGGCATAGCCGATAAGCTGATGGTTGTCGCCAGCATCACCACCCTTCGTGAGCAGCTTGTCAAAATTCAGAGAGAGATTCGTGTACGTTTCCCCGACGAGGAATAAAATCACTTTTGCTGCACATCCACATTACCTGATTTTTTATCGAACGCAAGTGAAATACTCGCCCGGAAAAGTGAATTATCAAACCGGTAAATATTACTGTTTTGATCAGCGCCCTGGAAAATCAGCGTCATAGTGGATTTTTTAGCCTGGGCGAGCAGGTTCTCAAGGTCCTGTTCCGCGGTAGCATTGTAAATGATCTCATGGGCCATATCGCCCGAAGTATTTTTGGCGCCTGCTCCAACCAGTACTGATTCAAACTTCCCGGGATCAGCCTTTGTGAGCTTGTATAGTTCGTAGTTCCGGCCGTTCAGCATTTGCGTACCGCTTGCCATGAATCCTTTGGTTGTGGTCAGGAAATCATGCGCCTGGGCGTCGTTCATACTGGTCAGGTTCAGCAGATCGCCGAATGACAAGGTCTGGGCATGCACCAGGAAGCAGGTTAATAACAGGGAAACGGCTAATACGATCTTCTTCATAATTAAAGGGGTATCTCAAATATAACATTTCTATCCGGGTTTATTCTCCCGGGTGATAGGTCAGCTCGGCATGTTTCAGCACGTCTGCCTTATAAAAATATACATCTTTAAATTTACCGTTGACAAACCCTTCGGCCTGATCATCAAAATGCGTTGATTCAGGGTCGAATGATTCGCCGCCGGTTACAATACTCTTTGCCTTGAGGTGCGGGCCAAACTCAACGGCAGCAATAAAACTGTTGCCGCTGTACCCATACCGCTTTTTCGTATTCATGGTGCGGCTCTGGAACGAAGGCAATTGCCCGAATTGCGAACCGACAAGCCCCACCGGGATACTTTCAGATCTATCGTCAAAGGTTATGCCATCCGGCGGCCGCTGGTAACGATTGATGCTGCCCCACTCCACTTTCCACGCTACATAGCGTTTACGCAGGTCTTTTATCGATTCTGAAAGCAGGCCGAGTTCTTTTTCGGGGGCGATAGTTTTCAGCAGGCGGCGCACATTATCGGTCTGATAGGTATATTCTTCCACAGTTTTGGGAACGGGCATGGCCCTGAACATCCTTGTACCCCACTCTACTGCTATGGTTGTCGCCACGGAATGAACGGCTGAACGCCTGTCCCATTCTTTCAGCAACTGTATTGGCTCCTCCAATTCCTGTTTCACTGAATCATTTGCCTTATCGTAAGCGCTGAACAGCGACGGCAGCATATCGTCGAATGCAGCCAGGTAATGATCGTATCCTTTGGCGATGAGATCGTCCAGCGTAACATTTTTGGCCTCGCCAAGCAATTTCATCGCATTAATGGCGCGGTAGTTCTGCCCATCCGGGGCCATGTAAGCCGGGTATTTGCTTTTATCAGGGCTATTCGGACCAGAACAGGTGAACGGAGTAGAATTACAGCTCTCTATCCAGCCGTCGGCGGGGTTGTATACATGCACGATCTCGTTCAGCGGATGTACGCCCTTCCATTCCGTCGCGGATGTACTTCCGTCAACCGGCAGCGTCCAGTCTAATTTTGGGTCGCGCCGCGGAATAAAATTACCATACCAGAAAGCGATATTACCCTTATCATCGGCATAAACCGTATTGTTGGATGCATTCGAAAGCAGGCTCATGGCTTGCTTATACTCATCGAAAGTATTGGCTTTGGTGATCAGCCACGATTCGAGCAGGGCCTTATACGAACGGTTATCGGCCTTCAGCGAAAGCCATTTTCCATCCCTGCTGCCCAGCACCGGGCCATGTTCAGTGTAATAACCGGTGATGATGCGCTGTTCCACCGAATCGCCCTTCTTCACTTTCAGTACCAGTTGTCGGGTAGTAACCGGCTTCTGCTGACCATCATATTCATAATACCACTTGCCATCCTTTTTGGTCATTTCTTCGGCATACGCATCAGCTACGTCTGCATCGCTGCTTGTGTGCATCCATCCGCAGTGGCGGTTAAAACCCTGGTAAACGAAAAACTGCCCCCAGGTAACGGCGCCGTAGGCGTTAAGGCCGTTATTGCTTACCATCTGTATCTCGTCCCTGAAATAGAAGGGCACATGTGGGTTGATATACAGCATAGCATGTTTGCCGGCCGTTTTTGAGGGCGCCAGCGCAAAACCATTCGACCCCCAGTCCCTTTCGCTGATGACGTTCCCGGGAGTATGACTTATAGAAGTTGAGCCTGTGTTTTCGGGGCCTTTGCTGTAAAACTGGCCGGTCTCGCGCAAACTTATACCGCCTGTTTCGGTAGCGCCGACACTCCCGTCGGTAAACATCAGCGCATACCAGGGTTCAAAATGATGAAGCGCCTGGGGTTTTACCTCGGGGTGTTTGTACAGGTAGTAGTTGATGCCATCCGCAAAAGCATCCAGTATTTTTTTGAACCACAGCGGACTGGTCTTATAATCTTTGATCGCATCGGCACTGTCGGCGATCAGTTGCAACTGCACATCGGTATACAGGCTTTTCTCACCATCAGCCTCGGATTGCCTGCCTAATTGGTACAGGTAATTTCGTTCAATGCCTTTGAAATTGTCCTCGCACTCGGCATACATCAGCCCGAAAACGGCGTCGGCATCTGTATTGCCGTAGATATGGGGTATACCCCAGTCATCGCGGATAATTGTTACCTGTTTAGCTTCTGATCTGTAACGTTGTATCTCCTGTTTGGTGAAGCTTTGCGCCGAACAATAAACGGAAATCAGGGCAAAAAAGGCGGGTAAAAGATTTTTCATTGTAACCAAACTTTTACTGTAACAATAAAGTCATTTTGAAAGTCTGAAAGTTATAGATTTTTGGAAAATTCCGATAATTGTGTGCTTAACATTTCTAAGAGGGGTCTTAAGGAATAAAATTTAGTGTTGCGACACAATTTTTCGGGCAAAGTTCTGTTCATATTACTGGTTTGTCATTTTAAAGATTTACAAAACAAAACGGCAATTAATTGATTTACAATAGTATAAACCAATTGACCGCCAAAAGATAAAAAACGGCCATTTATTGCCGTAAAGAGCTTAGGTAAAATAAACATGTTATCTGAGATTTAGTTGATTCAATGTCATTGAGAGTGATGTTGAGGTGCGTTCCGGGGTGAGATACGGAACGCATTTTTTTACCCTCTCTGCCGACTGCGCCGGCATCTCTCCCTAAGTTTAGGGAGAGAGCAGTTTATATAAATTTCTTCCCGTAACCTCAATAACTCCTCTCCTAACCTTAGGGAGCACCACCCGCATTCCGCTGTTTTAATTCCTTCCACAATAATTTTTCAGCATCAGTAGGATTATTCCTTAACTGCCTGCATAAATCTGTGACATAATTCATAAAATGAATTGATTAATAGCTCCTCCCCTAACCTTAGGGGAGGCTGGGAGGGGTCACCGCCCTCA
>DASZWG010000044.1:0-4743 GCA_035546675.1 Mucilaginibacter sp.
GTTGAAAAGTCTTCTCATGAACCCATTTATGTGGTTTCAGTTGATTATTAACTGATAATTTACATTTTTGACGAAACAATTATCGCTTTATGTTCAAATACCTGCTGGTAATCCTGCTGTTTTTCCGTTTTGCAGATGCCCGTGCCCAATCTGATAGCGGGGCAAGAAACAAAAAAACCGATACCGCGACTATGCGCATGAAAACTGATAGCCCTGCAAAACATGCCAAGGTAAAAGCTGTTAAAGTCCGTACTGCAAAAGCCGTGGGCAAGACCATTGTTGCGGCTCCGTTAAAACGTTCGCCTGTGAAAGCACTAAGCGATTACGAATACAATAAAATATTGAAAGGTGAAGATTTTGACCACATGGGCTTGTCGGCCGAAATGAATCACTATCCCATGCCCGACAGCGCCCTCAAATACCGCGTACAGATCGGGCTCAACCCCGGCCAGATCGCGAAGCTGAAAAGTATTCAGGCCTATATGCACAAGGTGCGTCTTGAAGTGGGGGGTGATATTATCCGAAACGAAAAGATGCTGGATAGTATATTTCGCGATCACCAGGCGGTGGATGGGACGATTATTTTTTATAGTAACCGTTACGGGGCATACCTGGGCGAACTGCGTAATGCCGCCCTTCAGGCCTGTTACAAAACTGAAGAGGTGCTGAGTGACGCCCAGATCAGGAAGCTGGAGAGTTTGGAGAAGTAAATAGTTGTATTGGTTGTAGCAGTTGTGTTGGTTAGATTAGTTCTGGCAAAATGAAGTTGCATTTATCCGATTCAACTAATGCAAGTAATCCCAACTCGATTTACTAACTTTGCAAGCCGTTACCAAGCGTATGAAGATCACTTTTGATTTTGAAAAGCCACTGGCCGATCTGCAGCAGCAGATAGACAAGGTAGCCCAGGTTGAAGAAAAGACCAAAGTGGATATGTCGGCAACCCTGAGCGAGTTGCAGGAAAAATTTGAAACCACCAAGAACGAGATATACTCAAACCTGACCGGTTGGCAAAGGGTACAGATATCCCGGCACCCGGAAAGACCCTATACTTTACAGTACCTTGAGCTGATGTGCGACGATTTCGTAGAGTTGCATGGTGACCGTACCGTGGGCGACGATAAAGCCATTATCGGCGGCTTTGGTTCTATCGGAGGACAAACTGCCATGTTCATCGGGCACCAGAAGGGCCGCAACACCAAAGAACGGCAGTACCGCAATTTCGGTATGGCCAATCCCGAAGGTTACCGAAAGGCGCTTCGGCTGATGAAACTGGCCGAAAAATTCGAAAAGCCCATTATCACGCTCATCGATACCCCGGGGGCATTTCCCGGCCTTGAGGCCGAGGAGCGGGGCCAGGGCGAGGCTATTGCCCGTAACCTGCTCGAAATGGCTATCCTTCGCGTACCGGTTATCTGCATCATCATCGGCGAAGGGGCGTCAGGCGGGGCTTTGGGTCTGGCTATCGGCGACAGGGTATTTATGCTGGAGAATTCGTGGTATTCGGTTATTTCGCCAGAGAATTGCTCCACTATACTGTGGAAGACCTGGGAAAATAAGGAACGGGCTGCCGAGGTACTGAAGCTTAGCTCGACCGAAATGTTTAAAAACAAGCTGATCGATGGGGTGATCAAAGAGCCGGTCGGTGGCGCTCACCAGGATCCGGTAGCCATGGCTGCCATGATGAAAAAACACCTCTTAAAAGATTTGAAAGAACTTAAGGCCCGTAATGTGGATGAACTCGTTACCGAACGTATCGATAAATTCTGCTCGATGGGTGTGGTAGTCGAAAGTTAAGGCGAAAACCAGGAGTTTGTTTGCGCTTCTTATTTTACCTTCAACCACTCTGCGTCCTTTCCATGGGTGTTGTAGGTGATGATCTTTGTTGGTTTACCGTCTGCGCCGTTTACAAATTCAAATTTCAATTGCGCTTGTGTAATATAAAATTTGGTTTCAGTTTCCGGGTATAATTCAACCCGCGGCAGCATATCTTTAGGATTTGCAGCTTCCACAAAAAGCCTCCCCTTCCTGAACGTAATGATTAACCGGTGTTCGGTATTAAACTGGTAAGTGCCTGTATATCGCTTCAGCACGTCTTCAGCAATATTAATATGCTTATGTTTTTCCCAAAGCGAATAAGGCTGACCGAACATAATTGACGACAGCGCGGCATTGATTGGTGCTAAGCTATCGCCAAAATTGCCATAATTGGCCAGTAAAATTATCGTAACATCGTCATGGGGATAATAAGCAAAATACGACATAAAGCCAGGCAAGCCACCACTGTGGTAGATGTATTTGCGATTAAACGCGCTATCGATCCACCAGCCGTAGCCATAATTGTCAAGCCTGGGTGTAAAAGCTTGTTTCCACGAATTTGGCGATAAGATTTGCTTTGCTGCGATAGCCTTTGCCCACTTATACAGATCACCCGCTGTGCTGTAAATTGCGCCGGCGGCATAAGTTACCGTTGAATCCCAATGAATGCCAGGCGTATATTTGCCGGCGCTGATAGTTACATAGCCGGAAGTTTTAGCGGTGTCCTTTAAGTTGATAAAATCAAACCCGCTGTGCGTCATCCCTAATGGTTCAAAAATCAATTTTCTGACCGCATTTTCGTAACTATTACCAGTCAGCTTTTCAATAATCATCCCCAGCAAATAATATTCGGAATTGCAGTAGCTGAATTTTGAGCCCGGCTTAAACAGCAACGGCTTTTTTTCAAACACATCTAACACTCTTTGTTTGGATACCGGGTGACTCACAATCGACGAATCCTCCGGTCCTATATCGTCTGTATAGTTATAAATGCCCGAAGTATGGTTTAAAAGGTTTTGGATCGTAATTTCATCTGCCCCTCGTTGTTCAGGAAAATATTTGCTCAATTTATCATACACCGATAATTTACCTTCCTCCTGCAGTTTTAATATCACTGCGGCTGTGAACGACTTGGTTAATGATGCAATCTGGAAGATGCTGCTCACGTCATTCAAAGTTTTGTTTGCATAATTTTTATAGCCGTAACCTTTTTGTAATATGATATTACCTTTTCGCGCGATTAAAACAGAGCCGTTGAATTTATATACAGATACGGCTGAATTGAGATATTCATCCAACTTTCTGGATAACAGATCGAACCCGGTATTGTGACTTTGCTGTGCGAAACCGGCCGAGCAAATCAGCATCACAGCAGTAAATGATAAGAACAGTAATTTTTTCATTTAATGAATTTTATTTGATTTTTTCCCATTCATATTGCCCGTTTTGCTGTACTATAAAGCCCGTTACTTTGCCATTTTCCAGGAAGAAATGAGCATCGGCATGCGGTGTCACTCCTTTAAAAGAAAAAGCGGTGTCGGACTGAAATAAAAGCTCATAACTGCCTTGTCCTGGCAAATTAGCCACCAGGTGATCGCCCTCCCTTGTAATACTCATGGTTCGTTTTTGATCTTGTACCATGGAATAGGTGCCGACATAGCCATCCAGAATAGCTTTTGAAACGGTAACATCCGGTTGTAACGATTTTCTGAGGGCGATGCTTGAGACGGATACTGAGAGTTCGTCCACCGGGGTGCAGTCGCAATTACCCAGGATTGCCACATACACATCCTCTTGAGGGTAATACTGCTCACTGGTGCGGAAACCGGTGATAGCTCCGCCGTGTCCGATGGATAAAACGCCGCTGAAATTGTTTATACCCCAGCCGTAACCGTAGCCGGTCGATGTGCCATCCTTTAAAACAAAAGGCGTAAAGGCTTTTTCAAGAGTTTGTTTTTTCAATACTTTACCTGCATACAAGGCCTGATGCCATTTTAACAGATCGCCTACGTTTGATACCAGGTCACCTGCCGCGTACGGCAGCGTGGCGCTCCAGAAATCAGCTTTTTGATATTGACCGTCAACAATTTTATAGCCGTTTACGTGGCCCGGAATAATCTGATTCGGCCAATTATAAAAAGTGTGGTTCAAACCCAAAGGCGAAATAATGTTATCCTGTATATATTTCCCGTAACTTTCTCCGGTAACCTGCCGGATAATGTACCCGAGCAAAAAATAGCCCGAATTGCTGTAGCTGAATTTTGTACCGGGCTCGAATTCCAGCGGTAGGTTCTTAAACGAGTCGATCACAGCCTCTGGTGAAAAGTCTTTTCTCACCAGGTAAGGATCACTAACGTTCAGTTGCATATAATCGGGTATGCCCGAGGTATGAGTCAGCAAATTTTCAATGCTGATTTTATAACCTTTTGACGGAAAGTTCTTAATATATTTTTGAATGCTGTCCTGCAAAGATATTTTCCCTTTTTCTGCCAGTTGTAAAATTGCCACGGCCGTAAATTGTTTGGTGATGGAGCCAAGATCGAAGGTCATATCGGGCCTGGCAGGAACATTTAATTCGATATTAGCGCTGCCGAAAGCCTTTTCATAAACTATTTGTCCTTTTTTAGCGACGAGAATGGAGACACCGGGTTGGTTGCCCGCAAATTGCGGCGCTACTAGGCTGTCGATGGATTTTGTCAGGCGGGCATTTGGCTGCGATTGCGCAATGCACATCAAGCTGATCATGGACAAGTATAAGGAAGCAATGAATTTGTACATGGGAAGATAATTATTTTACTTTTTTACAAACCTGGTCCTGACCGTTTATGTGAACGACGAGGCGGGTCACATTACCCTTCGCATCGGTCACAAATTCGATTTCCGCTTTTACGACTTTAAGCAAAAATTTATTTTTACTCTCCGCAA
>DASZWG010000045.1:0-3723 GCA_035546675.1 Mucilaginibacter sp.
TAGCAGGGCCGAAGATACTGGAACACATGGTGGATACCGTGCTGCAGTTTGAGGGCGACCGGCACCATGTGTACCGTATTTTGCGAGCGGTGAAGAATCGTTTCGGATCGGCCTCAGAACTGGGAATTTATGAAATGCTGGGCGAAGGGCTGCGCGAAGTCTCCAACCCGTCCGAGATATTGCTTTCACAGCGCGATGAACCCCTGAGCGGCGTCACCATTTCGGCCACGCTGGAAGGAATGCGCCCCATGCTGATCGAGACCCAGGCGCTGGTAAGCCCGTCGGCATACGGAACCCCGCAACGCACCGCTACGGGATTTGATACCCGCAGGATGAACATGCTGCTGGCTGTGCTCGAAAAGCGGTGCGGCTTTAAGCTCGGCGCCAAAGATGTGTTCCTAAATATTACCGGCGGCATCAGGGTGGAGGACCCGGCCATCGACCTGGGGCTTGCCGCGGCTATCATCTCGTCGCACGAGGACATACCCATACCTTTCAAAACCTGCTTTGCAGGTGAACTTGGACTTTCGGGCGAGGTTAGGGCTGTGAACCGTATCGAGCAGCGCATAGCCGAAGCCCATAAGCTTGGCTTCGAGCAGATATTTATCTCGAAATATAACCTTGAATCGGGCGGTAAAAACAAAAAAAGGATCGACCTGTCGCGTTATAATATCCAGGTGAGAACGGCAGCCAGCATTGAAGAAGTTTTCAGCGCTTTATTCGGATAATTTCACAAACGGTTTAACCGTTCGTCGTGTCGATCACCAGCTTGCGGATCATGTTGTTGTTGAAATCAGCAATATATATGTTGCCCTGCGCATCTATCGCGATACCAAGCGGGGTGTTGAACTGAACAGCGGTACCCGAACCATCAGCATAACCGTTAGTGCCGGAATTACCCGCCAGGTCGTACAGGGTACGCGAGGCAGTCAGCTCAATAATACGACCGGACTGATCGCTAATAAACATATCGCCGGATTGATCGATGGTAATGCCGGTCGGGTAACCAACCAATGAAGATTGTGCCGTACCTCCTGCAATCGTTGTAACTACATTTGCAGTTGTGATCTGCCTGATGGCGCTGTTCCCATTATCCGCCACATAAATGTTGCCGTTTGAAGGATCGACGGCTACACCTGTCGGGTGCCTGAAAAACGCGTATACACCGTTCTTGGCATTATTGGTTGCATTGATGTAACCAGCCACAGTTGTACCTGCCACTGTGCTGGCCACCCCCGCGGGTGTAACCATACGGATCATATTATTATTTTCGTCAGCAACGATCAGGTTACCCGATTTATCGAAAGTGATCCCGTAAGGGCCATTAAATTCGGCAACGTTAGCCGCCCCGTCTACATGGCCGGCTGTGCCAACACCTGAGAATGTGCTTACTACTCCTGACGTACTGATCTCACGGATCAGGTTATTGCCGAAATCGGCCACAAATACATTACCCTGTGCATCAACAGCCAGCCCTTCAGGACCGTAAAATTCGGCATCTGCGGCATTACCGTCGGCATAGCCGGGTGTGCCGTTGCCTGCGATGGTGGTCACCGTGCCATCGGGTGTTATTTTACGGATGCGGTTGTTAAAGGTGTCAGATATGTAAATGTTACCTTGCGCATCAACAGCTACGCCGCTAGGCCCGCTGAATTGTGCGCCCATACCACTGCCATCGGCATAACCTGCGGTTTGATTCCCGGCAAAAGTGGTTACAGCGCCAACTAACGCTGAAAGTGTAGAAGGGGTCGTGAATTTTACGACGCTGCCATAACCGGTTCCGTAAGCATTGGTCACATAGGCCCGTAAATAGTAGGTGGTGCCCGGTGTAAGGCCGGTAATATTGCTGATATAGGTATAACTGGTCGATATCACCGGGTCGGTGGTCTTGCTGTCGGCAGTGGTTGGCTTTTGATTACTGTCGCTATAGCAAACGCCATTTGCGGTAACAGCACTGCTGCCTACGCTGGTAACAGTACCGCCGCTTTGTGCCGAAGTAGATGTAACATCAAGCATTATATCCTGAGTAGTTACCGCCGGTGGGTCGGTGGATACTGAGTTCGAAGTTTTGCTGCAGCCTGTTCCTAAAAAAGCGGATAAGAGTATAAATAATATAGCAGGTAGTAAGGGTTTTTTCATGTATCAATATTTTCGCAAACTTAGCCTAAATCAGGTTAATATGTAACAGATTTCAATTTTAGGTCAAAAAAATTACTTGCCGGGGCCATTTAACAATTATTAACAAAAATCTTTCTGCAGGCCCCTCTAAAATCACTTGTTATCCCTATACGATGAAAGCACCCTGTTTATTACTTGAGATGTGATTTTCTACAATAACATTCGCGGTGATAGCAGAAACCAAACAGGAGCAATTCCGAAACAATTTACCGGAGAGTCAAATTTACTGAATAGCTTGCGGGTAGTTTTTGCTAAAAATGAGAATCTCTTTTCACCATAACAGGCTCGAGACCGAGATCGTGAACAAACAGTTCTTTCACTTTTTGCTCCACCTCATTTTTATTGACCGTGTTCGGGGCCCTGCGCATTTTTAAATAACTCTCACGGGATATCCTGTTTGCCAGGTCGCCGACGGTTTTGAGGTGAATTTCTTTCCCAAATTTCCCCGCAAGTTTCAACCCTAAGGCCGATGCCAAAATTCCGGCAGCGCCAAGAATCCAGTTAAAAAAGAGTGCTGCAAAAGAAGCCAGCAGAATCAGCGAGAACAGGGTTAGAACCCATTTTTTGGGCTGCAATAGTTTGGTGCTGACGCCGATCTCATCTTCGATCTCTTCGATCATCCGGATGCGGTTTTCGCGGGGAAATAGCTCTGATAATTTAGTATGTGGGGTTATGCCGCACCTGTCGCGGCCTGTATTGGAAGCTATTGCATTACGGATCAGGTAAAATGCGTGTTGGGTGGAACACGTTTCCTGGTGTTCGATGGTGATCTTATTTTTGATCGTATCGCAAAGCTCAGTGAATGTAGCTACGCTTTTCAGGTCCTCATTATTCAATTTGACATTGAATGACCTTTCTACCTTTACAACAACGTCGCTGATGTCTGCTGCATCGACGTCTTTTAAATGAAAAATTTCTCTGTCCATACTCACTAGTGCCCATCATACGGCACTTTCCATGCCAATGTTTCTACTTGCTCAGGTACATCGATTTTTCTTTGTACAGATGCCTGAAGTAAGGGTCCTCGATATTGGGTATAAAGCGAATGGCTTCGCCGGTCGATTTCATTTCAGGGCCGAGTTCTTTATTCACTTCGGGGAATTTATCGAACGAAAATACCGGCTCTTTTATGGCAAAGCCCTTCAGTTTACGTTCTATTTTAAAGTCGCTCAGCTTGTTCAGTCCCAGCATGATCTTGGTTGCGATATTGATATAAGGCACATCGTATGCTTTGGCGATGAACGGCACGGTACGTGATGCGCGCGGGTTTGCCTCGATCACATACACCTTTTCGTCCTTAATGGCAAACTGGATGTTCAGCAGGCCGCGCACGTTTAAGGCCTTTGCGATCTTGACGGTATGTTCCTCCATCTGGCGGATCACATTTGCCGGCAGGTTGAAGGGAGGCAACACAGCGCTCGAGTCGCCCGAATGGATGCCCGCAGGCTCGATATGCTCCATCAGGCCGATGATATGCACATCTTCGCCGTCGCATATCGAATCCGATTCAGCTTCCTCGGCCCGGTCGAGGAAATGGTCTATCAG
>DASZWG010000046.1:0-3824 GCA_035546675.1 Mucilaginibacter sp.
GTTCGGTAAATATACCGTAGCCGAGGCATCGGGCATTTTGTACAAAGTATTGGGACGCAAACAGCAGAACGACCGTGAAAAATGGCTGATGCTCGACGGTTCTTTCATCACTAACCTGCCCGATGTATGGGCATTGAACCAGAAGTATATCCTGCTGCCCATAAATAACTGGGATTCAGAGTATGAGCGTGTGAACCTGGGCGGCATTACCTGCGACGGGCAGGATTATTACAACCAGGAGGCCCACATGAACAGCGTTTTCATGCCCAAAACCCGCAAGGTGCAATACCTGGGCTTCTTTAATACAGGGGCCTACCAGGAAGTATTGAGCGGTTATGGTGGTATTCATCACTGCCTGCTGCCTTCGCCAAAGCATGTGATCATTCGCCGCAACCGTGACGAAACATTCAACTTCGAGGTATTCGGCGAAGAGCAAAACAGCAAACAGGTATTGAAGATACTGGGATATTAACTGTCAAACTTCTCCAGCAATTTAAGCAGCGTTTCAAAATCTTTGGGATAAGGCGCGTGAATGGTTATTTCTTTGCCATCCATTAACTTAAAACTTACCTCGTAAGCGTGCAGTGCAAAACGCTTCATTACAGGCTGCTCTTCCTGGTCCTTGCCCAGGTGATATTTCCTTTTTATGGCAGACAGATAAACCGGTTTACCTTTATACATTTCATCACCGGCTATCGATGCCCGTTGCGTAGCCAGGTGGATACGGATCTGGTGCATACGGCCCGTAACCGGGCGGCATTCGACCAAAGTATAATGTTTGAAATATTTTAGCGACTGAAACCAGGTTTCGGCCGGCTTACCTTCCTGCTTATTGATACTTACGTTTCCCCTGCCTGAATTATAAATGGGCAGATCGACCAGGAGACCGTCGAATACATGCGTTCCGTCAATTACCGCATGGTACACTTTTTTCACCTGCCGTTTCTCAAACTGCATGGATATGTTCCTGTAAGCCCCGGGGTTTTTAGCAATGATCAATGCGCCGGAGGTTTCTTTATCCAGGCGATGACAGATTTGTGCATCTTCCCAATAACTTTTGGCCAGCCGCAGCATGTTGATCTCGCCCCCTTCCCTTTCATCCAATGTGCTCACGAAAGGCGGTTTATTCACCACGATCACATCATCATCCTCAAACAGTATCAGGTCGGCAAATTTTGGAAACTTCATAGCCGACAAAATTACGGTTTGAAAACCAAATAGAACCGGATCATGACAAAACTCCTGCGGTTTTTCCGATCAATAGCGCTAAATTTGCACACCAGTTATCCCGTATTTCATGAAAGAAGTCTATATCGTTTCGGCCACGCGTACCCCCATCGGCAGCTTTGGCGGCAGCCTCGCCTCCTTACCGGCAACACAGCTTGGGGCCATCGTCATCAAATCTGCTGTTGAAAAAGCAGGGCTGAAACCCGAACAGGTGCAGGAGGTTTTTATGGGGAACGTACTGTCGGCCAACATTGGCCAGGCACCCGCTACGCAGGCGGCTATTTTTGCGGGCCTTCCTTATTTGCCGGCCACTACCGTTAATAAAGTTTGCGCTTCGGGAATGAAGGCGATCATGCTCGGTGCACAAAGTATAGCGCTGGGACAAAATGAAATAGTGGTTGCCGGTGGTATGGAAAGCATGAGCAATGTTCCCTACTATTTGGATAAAGCCAGGAACGGGTACCGTCTCGGAAACGGTGAATTGATCGACGGTCTGGTGAAGGATGGGCTTTGGGATGTGTATAACAATTACCACATGGGTTCGGCAGCCGAACTTTGCGCGGTGGAGTGTAACATCAGCCGCGAGGAACAGGACGCTTATGCCATCGAATCGTACCAAAGGGCGCTGAAAGCACAGGCTGACGGGAAATTTAAAGATGAGATCACTCCTGTTGAACTGAAAGATAAAAAAGGCGAAACAACTCTTTTTGCCGATGACGAAGAGCCCAAAAGCGTGAAGTTCGATAAGATACCCGGGCTGAAACCTGTATTTAAAAAAGAAGGCACCGTAACGGCGGCCAATGCATCAACCCTGAACGACGGCGCTGCAGCGGTAGTGCTGATGAGCAGGGAAAAAGCCGATGAGATGGGCATAAAGCCACTGGCGAGAATTATTTCTTATGCCGACGCGCAGCAGGCGCCCGAGTGGTTTACGACAGCGCCATCCAAGGCCATACCGCTTGCCCTGCATCGTGCGGAATTATCGGCCGATCAGATCGATTTGTTCGAGATCAACGAAGCTTTTTCGGTTGTGGCCATCGCCAATAACAAACAATTAAGCCTCGATCCCGTAAAAGTAAACGTGAACGGCGGCGCTGTTTCCATCGGGCACCCGCTGGGCGCCTCAGGCGCCAGGATCGTGGTAACCCTGCTGCACGTGCTGCAGCAAAATAACGGTAAATACGGCGCAGCGGGGATTTGCAACGGCGGTGGCGGGGCCAGCGCAATGGTTATCGAAAATTTGCGTTAATATACTTACTGAAAAAAATACTGATCTTCTTATCATTCGCTGCATTGCCTATGTTTGCCCTTGCGCAGCATTCGGACGATAGCGGCAATATCAGGCAACTGGAAATATACCGCGACAGTCTTACCGACCTGGGAAAACAGTTCATCAACGACCAGGTGGACGTTGAGCGGATGAATGCTAACGCGCAGTTTATACGCACTTTTGTTAAGGCGCTCAGGATACCCCATTCTTTCAATTTTTCATTTGATACGGTAAAAAGTATGACGATCGTCAGATCGCCCGACAGCCGTTTCCGCATCTTTACCTGGCATGTGCAGTATGATGACGGCAGCTACCGTTATTATGGTACCATACAGATGAATACGGGCGATAAGTTGCTGATGTACCCGCTGGAAGATTATTCGCCTTTTATCAAAGATGCCGAAGATACCGTCACCAATAACACCAAATGGTTCGGCGCACAATCTTATAAGATCATCCCGGTGTATACAGAGCAGAATCCTTACTACGTACTGCTTGGATGGAAAGGGAATACCGTTAAATCGACCAAAAAGGTAATCGAGGTACTTTCATTTGATCGCGATGGTCGACCGGTATTCGGCCGGCCGGTATTCGATGGTAACGGCAAGACGCGCAAACGCGTTGTTTTTGAGTATACCCGCGATGTTTCCATGCTGCTGCACTATGTCCCCGATCAGCACCTGATCGTATTCGATCACTTAGTTCCGCCCGACAGGAAGCACAAAGGCGACTTTAATCTGTACGGTCCCGACCTAAGCTACGATGGTTACCGGTTTAAGAATGGCCGCTGGGAATTTGCGGATAACTTAGACATGCGGAACAAAGCCAGCAGCGACGATGAGAATTATGTCGACCCCAAAAAACAAGCCGCTGTCGACCGCGCCAGCGCAGGATATTAGCCTTTAATTTGCCAAAATAAACACCAACCCGCGTGTAATAATTTCGGTATAAAATTTCGATTTACCGGAATAATAGTATTTTAGGCAAAATTTTCATGACAATTTTATGACCGAAATCCAGGCAGAAGCTACCACTCCCACTAAATCAAAGTATCCGAAAAGCGTACCTTATATCATTGGTAACGAAGCAGCCGAACGTTTCAGCTATTATGGTTTACGGTCAATCCTGGCAATTTTTTTAGTAGCACAATTTTATAACCCGCATAAGCTGGCGCATCTTGCAACTACAGCTAATGCCCAGGCAAACGAAAAAACGCACCTTTTTGTAGCTTTGTCCTACTTCATGCCATTGGTAGGCGGCGTCATAGCCGACTGGTTCTTTGGTAAATACAGGGTCATCCTGTGGATATCAATGGTTTACTGCCTGG
>DASZWG010000047.1:0-2604 GCA_035546675.1 Mucilaginibacter sp.
TTCCACCATATTTTAGCAGGATTTTCAAATAACTGGTATCAGCATCAGGGTGTAAAATACCTCCACCGCCGATTTTGACGGATTCCATGAGCGCTGAATTTCCAAGATAGGTATCCTGTTGATTAGGACTGGCGCCCAGCGCCAATAAGATTTTTACAGATTCATAATTCCTATTCATTACGGCCATTTGCAACAAAGTATGCCCCAGCCTGGGTTCAGCGTACTTCAGTAACTGCTTATTGCGTCTAATTTCGTTTTTTATTTTATCGATATCCCCGTCTTGAACTGCTTTTGCCAGGTTCCATGCAATAGTGTTTTGAAAAAGTCTATAATCACTGCCAAGTAATTTACTTTTATCAACGCTTGTATCTCTGCTTGAACAACAGTTAAGTACAAGCATATTTAAAATTATTAGATATTTCACAATTATAACTTGTTATTCTTAAAAAGGTCTATAAAGTTTGAATATCATGATATTTTAAAGAATTTCAATGTGAATGGGCGAATTCTATCCCCCTACCCTGGTCTAAGTTTAACTTGCGTTAGCCTGTGGCGGGGCGTGTAACTTAGACCCAAAATCGTCAAAGCATTTTGCTTTGTACGCAGGTAAAACCTGCTTTTATTTTAGGTCGAAGTTCACAAACTTCGACCAGTGGGGGTGACAGGTTTCACGTATTAAATGTAGTAAAAACTACGGCCTAACTCAATACCTTTTCCCGCAATTGCTTCGATATGGCTTCGGTTACGCAGATAATATCTTCGGCCACGTGCGTGTTATTGAGGATCACCTGGTCGCATTCTTCTTTATAGGGCAGCAGGTACTCTTTGTATGCGGGCACCACATGATTTACCCATTTGTACATCGCATCGTCGTGCGAATAGCCGCGTTCGATCAGGTCGCGCTTCAGGCGGCGCATCAGCGCTACTTCCTCGTCCGCATCGATAAATATTTTCAGGTCCAGTTGATCGGCAATATCCCGGAAATATAAAATGAACAGGCCCTCGACGATCATAATGGGCGCAGGTTTGATCTCGAGCATTTTAGGCACTGCCAGCGGATTGTTAAAAGTGTATTCTTTTTTGAGGATCGTTTCGTTATTGATCAGGCTTACGATATCCTGGCTGAAATGCGCATGGTCTATCGTATCCGGCAGGTCGAAGTTGTACAGTTTGTTTTCCTCGGCGGTCATTTTATCGGCCACCGGAAAATAGTAATCGTCCTGCGACACCGAGCATACTTCTTCGCTGCTGAAATGCTCGAGAAAGCACTTCAGGAAAAATGTTTTTCCCGAACCGCTTCCGCCGGCTACCCCGATGATGAACGGCCGTACCCCCTTACCTCCCTGCGGGGACGGATCAATATGCTTAGTCATTAATCAATGCAAAAAAGCAAATTTAACGAAATTTTGCCGCTTGTTGCTGCCTGTGATCATTGTTCGTTCGGAACGCCGTAGCTCAGCGTCACCTGAAACCTTTTGTCGAGCGCACCCAGGGCCTCTGCCACGTTCTTGGTCATCACGATGATCACATCCTTGGTTTGCTCGTTATCCGTAAACCGGCCCACCACCTTGGCATACGTTGTGCGGTTGGTCATGATGTTGGTGATCTTGATCACGGTACCGATAGGGGCGGTGCGGTGCAATACCAATTTCTTGTTCGGATCGAGCCCGGGATCGTCTATCCATGTAGCCACGCCCTGCTCGTCCTTCTCGAACAGCCCGTATTTGTTGGGGTTGATGTGATTCGCGGCGGAGTTGCTGTCCAGCGCCGTTGCCGGGGCGGGCGAATCGCGTTTTGCCACGATCTCGTCGCCGGGCCGCGTAACCTGCTGTACCGTTTGCGTAGCTGTTGCAGCGCCGGGACCGCTGTTGGCGTGGATCAGCAGTATCTCGCCGGGTGCGATGGTGTTCGATTTCAGCCCGTTCGTCTGCATGATATCTTCGACCGATGAGTTGAACCTTTTGGCGATGGAATACAGCGTTTCGCCGGCCGACACCTTGTATTGCGTTTCCGAGGCGTCAGCTTTGATATGGGTTTGCTGACCGGGTTGTTCAGCCGGTTTATTTACTTCTTCCGAAGGCTTATTCTGCTGTACGGGTGGCTGCACCTTTGCGGTCTTTTGTCCGGGTTCCACAAAGGGCCGGTCGGTAGGCACTTTGATCACGTTGCCGATGATCAGGTTTGCATTGTTATTGTAGGCGATGATGAGCTTGGGGCTTACATGGTAACGCCTGCCTATGGAGTAATAATTATCTTTCGGGTCAAGTTTGTGCAGTATGACCTGTTTGCCGTTATGATTTTCGACGCCGATAGAATCGGCAAGCGGCCGGGCAAATGCAGAAACAGAAAATATGATAAGGGTTAGCGTTAGTGCGGATAGTTTAAATTTCATTTTAATTTTTTAACAGTATTACATATTCAAAACGTGCAACTGTGACTGGTTTTTCAGATAGATCAGGTAATCCTGGTACAGCATGAACGATTCGGGCTGCAGTTTTTGTATGCGTGAATTCAGCAGATCGTGATAAATAATTTCCCCGCCGCTCACAATATACAAATGCTGCTGCAGTGTCCCTTCTGCTATCGCGTGCAAAGATACAATTC
>DASZWG010000048.1:0-4124 GCA_035546675.1 Mucilaginibacter sp.
CGGTGAAATCGCGCAGATACTGGTGGGCGGCAGGGATGCCTGGATCAGGGTTAAGGAATACATACCGGTAAAAGAAGTGAGCCTTACGGCCAATCAGCTAAAAGCTTTTGAAGGTAAATACCAGTTTGAACAAAAAAAAGACACATACCTTCAAATTGCCGCAACAGCCACCGGCTTAACGCTTAAGCAACTATGGGATGGCAGGGAGATAAACTTTACGCCAATAGGCGACAATGATTTTTTAAATAAACAGATGGCGTTCCCACTCAAATTTACAAGGGATAGTACCGGCATGGTGATCAAGGTGCTGGCCTTTAACCGCGATTTGTGGGATAAGGTGAAAGAATAAAAAACCTCAAAGATCATTGTTCACCAGGATAATCTCAGCCGAATTTTTGAGAGACGCTGGTTTTATCCTTACCGTTGATGCTTACGGCAAGCGAATTGCCGAAAGGTACATTTTCGAAAGCACGATCTTAAGATGGAGTGGCAGGTAGGCATTTATAATGTGGGCCGCAGTACCGGCATACGAATTATAGCGCCATTCTGAACCGGCGAGAATTATTTCAAACTTTTGATGTAATTTACGCGCTCATACAAGTCTTTCGGACTGCTACATGAACCCATACCAGGAACGACAGCGCTGGAAATATTTTTTACTGGCATTTGCCGTGGTCATTGCCAGCGGCTCGCTGTTGTATACCGGTTACTTAGTGCGGAACATCAAACGCTCAGAGCGTACCCGCGCCGAAATATGGGCGCTGAGCATCAAGCAGATATTCTCGTCGGATGATAACGATTTCCTGAATTATGTGTTTGCCGTTCGGGACAGTCTTTCAGTTCCGGCTATGATCGTGGATGAAAAGGGTGATATCATTACCACAAAAGGGCTCGATACCACCAAAACGTACATCCGTATGCCTGATGTGCCGGGAGTAAAGCAGAAAAAAAGTTACGATCCCGCCTATTTCAAAAATGCGCTGGATGATATGAAATCGCAGCACGAGCCCATAAAGCTCAAGGTGCTGGGTAATAACTGGTATGTCTATTACCAGGATTCGTTCGTGCTTACGCAACTGAAGGTATTTCCTTACATCCAGCTTTCGGTCATTGCTATCTTCCTGCTGCTGGCATATACCGCGTTCAACTCTTCGCGCAAATCGGAGCAGAACCAGGTTTGGGTGGGACTGGCTAAGGAAACTGCGCACCAGCTGGGGACGCCCATTTCTTCGCTGATGGCCTGGATCGAGCTGATGAAGGAGAAATTCAACGCCGAAAACGACCCGCTGATCGGCGAAATGGAAAACGACGTGAAACGGCTGGAGATCGTCGCCGACCGTTTTTCGAAGATCGGCTCGCAGCCCGTGCTCGAACAGCACCCGGTGTATGACGTGGTAAAAGATTTTGTAGATTATTTCAAGATACGCGTCAGCAATAAGATCAGTTTCGAGATCACCGGCAACTCACAACTGGAAGCCGGGCTTAACATTCCGCTGTTCGACTGGGTGCTGGAAAACCTGTTCAAGAACGCGGTTAATGCGATTGATAATGCCGGTCATATCAAAGTCGAGATTTCGGGTAATAAAGCACGCCACCAGGTTTATATCGATGTGACTGACAGCGGCAAAGGCATACCGCGCTCCAAATTCGAGACTGTTTTCAGACCGGGGTATACCACCCGCAAGCGCGGCTGGGGACTCGGCCTGTCGCTCGCCCGCCGCATGGTCGAGAATTATCACCGCGGCCAGATATTTGTCAGGGATTCGGAGCTTGGCAAAGGAACCACTTTTCGTATTGTATTAAAAAGCATAGCAAATGATAAACAGACCGCAACCTGATGAGTACCCCCCTTATGCCGCCGGATATGTCGGCATGGTGAATACACCCGATGTGATCGGCCTGCTGGGGCAATTGAAACATTCGACCTACAGCCTTTTTAATAACCTGGATGATGCGAAGGCCCTGCATGCCTACGGCGAAGGGAAATGGACGCTGAAACAGGTGCTCGGACACCTCGTCGATACCGAACGCACCTTTGTTTACCGGGCGCTGGTCTTTTCGCGCAATTATGCCGAATTGCCGGGCTTTGACCAGGATGTATACATTCAGAACACAGATTTTAACGCGCGTCCCATACAGGACCTGGCTGCTGAGTACAAGGCGGTGCGGGAATCGACCTTGTTTCTTTACCGCTCATTTACCGAAGTGCAATTGATGGGGAAGGGATTGGCCAGCACGTACCCGGTATCGGTAAGGGCCCTGGTTTATATGACCGCCGGGCACGAGCTGCATCATTTGAAGATCGTTAAGGAGAGGTATTTTTAAAGGGAGGTAAAAGGAAAAAGGTGAAAGGAATATCACCTTTTTCCTTTCTGCTTTAACCCTTTAATTATTCCTGTCCCGATTGCTTATCGCTTTCCTTCTTTTCGATGCGGTAGGAGGTGAACAATCCCAAGCCGCCGCAGATGGCGATCAGTCCGAAATAAATAGCTGCGGTATTATCCTGCGAAGCAAATGCGGTACTGTCCAGCAGGTAGGCTATAAACAGACCCGAACCCGCGCCGATGAGCAGCAGCCCCCATTTCAGTGTTTGGAAAGGAGCGCTTTGCGGTTTGTACCTGCGCGGATCCATTCCGCGTTCGATCATTGCCATCCTTTCCCGGCGATTCAAATACACAATTCCAAAGATCATCGCGAAGAGGCCGAGCGAAACAATAATTGCACACATGATCGCCAAATTCCCGGTATCCATATTATCCATGACTTTTAATTTTTTAAGTTAATCAATTTTTAATTCTCAAACACCTTGTGGTGTATTTGAAGGTTATGACAACATGATTTTCAGGCAGGTTACAATTTTCGCGAAAAAAGTAGCAGTAACAGTTACCAGTAGCAGCAAAAAGCAGGTCTGGTAAAACATTACTGCAGCTGCAACTGCCACTAAACAATAACTATATTTACATTAGGTGTAACCCCTGCATGCAAATGGTAGTCAGATAGGGCATAGAATGCAGAGTAAATTTTCGGATACCGAGCTGATAGAGCAGGCACTGGAAGGCAGCCAGGCGGCTTATGCCGACCTGGTAAGGCGTCACCAGCGTTTTGTGTTCACGCTTGCGCTGCGTTTTTGTAAAAACCGCGAGGATGCCGAGGAAGTGGCCCAGGATACCTTTATCAAGGCCTACCGGTCACTGTCATCGTTCCAGCGGCAGTCTAAATTCAGCACATGGCTGTACAGCATTGTTTATACCACGGCCATGACTTTTCTGCGAAAGAAAAGGGTTGACACCGATTCAATAGATGATGAAAATACGTATATTCAGTTTGAGAATCAGTCTGCGGGATCGAACAGCAACCTGGCCGAGCGTAAGTCGAGGTCGTACTACCTTAACCAGGCGATCGGGCAGTTATCGGCAGACGATGCGGCGATCATCACCCTGTTTTACATGGGCGAGCAATCGCTGGATGAGATAGGGCAGGCGCTCGGTATCGAGCCGAACACGGCCAAGGTAAAGCTGTTCAGGGCCCGCCAGCGGCTGAAGGAAAAGCTGGAACAAAATTTAAAAGGTGAAGTAAAGGAACTGATATGAAAAATATGGAAGAAAAGATATGGGAGTACATCGATGGCACCTGTTCCGAAGAGGAGCGCCGGGCCATTGATGCACTGATCGCGCAGGACGCTTCCTTCAGGCGCAAGTATGAAGAGCTGCTGAGCCTGCACCGCGAGTTTTCGGCAATAGAGTCCGACGAGCCGCCGATGGCCTTTACTTATAATGTAATGGAAGCCATCCGCAGCGAATATGCGCAGCACCCTCTTAAAGCGCAGATCAATAAGCGCATCATCAGGGTGATA
Organism: Mucilaginibacter sp.; assembly: GCA_035546675.1. Lineage (GTDB taxonomy): Bacteria > Bacteroidota > Bacteroidia > Sphingobacteriales > Sphingobacteriaceae > Mucilaginibacter. The sequence goes on from DASZWG010000048.1 coordinate 3,854, forward strand.
ACCTGGTTCTTCATCCTGAGCATTGTGTTTTTCCTGGTGCTGTTTTTGTCAAATCTGCATCTGACACCAGTCAAACTTTCAGTTCATCTGCCTGTCAGTCTGAAGGTTCCTGACATGAGCAAATACTTAAGCTGGCCGCTTATCGAAGGCTTTATTTTCCTGGATGTAGTACTGGCCCTGTTCCTCTTCGACGGCTATTTGCGCCGCAAAAAAGCCTCCGGATCGGTCTGAGCGTATATAGAAAGTGTACGGGAAAGGAAACACTGTGTCA
>DASZWG010000049.1:0-6461 GCA_035546675.1 Mucilaginibacter sp.
GTCTTTAAACTTATAAGCATAATCAGCATATATTTCATTTTTCATATAACGCAGCATTTCGGGTGTAATGCGGTTAACGATTTGCTGTTTTCTATGGAAATCTGGCGTTGCTCCTGTGTCGATAACATAGCAGCCATTCAGATAGGAGTCATCCAATTTCATGTATTTGGTAAAACCAAAGTACCTGTTGTCGCGCAGTTCAACCATATTGTTATTTTTTATCGCCAGATAATGGTAATAAGGCCCCTCCACAACGAATTTGGTCGAATCATAAAGCCAGGCGCTAAAGACTGCCGTAGCTTTAACCTCGTACAGGCTATCGTTAACAGCTTTTATGGAACTTATATCACATGCGGTTCCTTCGGGCATGTATCCGTCCTCATCGCGCGAATAATCAGTTTCAATATTTTGCGCATACACCTTGTTTCGCTTTTTATCAATTATTACAATATCTTTTTTGTCATAAAATTCTTGCCTGCCACCCAAAAAATAATCCCTGATCGAATAAAAAGAGGCTTGCAGCCAGTTTTTGTCATCATTTACCGTATTTGAAAAGCCTATGTTATAATTTTCCGAAACTTCATCATAGTCAACTTTTCTAAGCGGGTTTTTAAAATCCTCTACCTGATTGGCCATACCCAGGTCGACAAGGTATGATGGAGTAATGTATATTGCTGCTTGCAGTTCGTGTGAGTTATATTCGGTGATCACTGACAGCGCGTTCTTATAAAGATTCAGAGAATCGTTCATTTTCCTGATCTTTGGAAAAAAGTCGCTTACCTTCAGATCGGCTTTACCGGAAACCGTCATATTTTTTTTCAGGTAAAAGTAGTCATCTCCGTTTCTGAGTATGGCCAGGTCATCACGATCATCTACCGGGAAAATCTGGTCATAATTAACAGGCAATACTATTTTACCTGAAAGATCATAGAAGCCCTTTTTAAGTCCTTTCTCCACCTCGACGAGGCCGGGGAATGTACCCCCGATATTGTGTATCAGGTCATAATCTGGCGGTATGATCTCTTTAAGGTCAGGGCCTACCAGCCCCATTTTGTAAGGCCTTACGAGTGTGTCTTTAAAATGAAATGGAACCAAATCCTGGTTCCACTCGCCTTTCACGACGTAATAAAATGTTTGATCACCAATATGGGCAAACCACACCACGGTATCGTATTTTGATTTGAGCTGATTTGAAGTTTCGAAAGCTTTTAGCGTGATCTGGCTATACAGGTTTGTATCTGGCACCATTTTACTTCGGATCAGGCCACCAAAAGCTAAGTAGTCGGATACCAGCTTATTGGCATCAGCCTGTATAATTTTGTACCGGTTTGCGCCAACTTTACGTATCTTAAGTTTCAGTGACGACATTTTGGGTGAAACGCTGTCATTGGCAAAATGCACGGGGATAACCGCCACTGCAAGTCCGTTATTTAATATCCGGATTTGGCTCTGATCGATATTTAACGTCAGTTTGACAACCGGTGGCTTATCGTCTTTCAACCCGGTTTTATTGGAAAGTATCCCGAGCAGACGCATAAGGACATCTTTCTTTTTGTTCGTTTCAAAATAGCTCATCAGGCCGTCGGTATTGCCTGAAAGCAGTTGGTCGTTAAAGGAAACCAGGAATTGATATACTTCGTTCTTTTGCGGTTTGGCCTGCTCCCATTTTTTAATAAAAATAAAAGCGCCTGCCAAGAGCGCCAGAACGGCGATAGTGATAAGTAAAGGTTTCGTTTTCATGATGATGCAATATAGCAATTAGCCACTATACTCAAACATGAAAAAACGCCTTTAAGAGATCCGATGACAACTCAGGGATGCAACGACCAGGATGATAGCCGGGCATAAAGCGGTGAAATATCCGCTGACCGATAAAATGACTGGTGAATATTTAACCAATATCAGCCATACCCGACCTGCGTATACGGACCGTTGCTTTTTATACTCAGCGTGAATCAGGATAAAACTTTTTCTTTTGAGCCGCCGTAGTAAGTGTTGCAAATACAATTAAACAACACTATCATTTGAAATGACTGATATCGACATCCGTTTACTGGCCGTTGAACGGTTTAAGACGCTTGATTTTGAAACGGATGCCGAATTCCAGGAGCTGATCCAGATGGCTTCTGATATCTGCGAAACGCCCATTGCACTGCTCACACTCATCGATAAGGATACGCAATGGCTCAAGGTACGTAAAGGAACAGACATTACACAGATTCCGCGGGATATTTCATTTTGTACGCATACCATTCTGGACGATAACCTGATGATCGTGCGGGATGCGACGAAAGATAAGCGGTTTGCGGAGAATCCTATTGTGACCGGTGGACCTGGTGTGCGCTTTTACGCCGGGGCGCCATTGATCACAAGCGACGGTCAAAGAGTGGGGGGACTTTGCGTGATCGATACCAAGCCTAACAATCTTAATAAGTACCAGCAAATGATGCTTAAAATGCTGTCAAAGCAGGCCATAAATCTTATGGAATACCGAATCAGCATCGAATTGCTTGAAAAGAACCAGACCGAGGTTGAACTGCAAAAAAAGATCATTAAAAATGCCGGCATAACACTGCGCTCTTTTTTTGAAAGCGCGCCAAACTTTCACGTGCTGCTTGATAAAAGCGGAGATGTGCTCGATTTTAATAAAGTCGCCTACAATTTTGTTAAAAAGGTACACGGGGCCGACCTGCAGCGTGGTCATAAGCTGATCCGGTACATCGCTCCCGATTTCGTCAGCAAATTTATAGCGGGAGTTGACCGCGCGCTGGCGGGCGAAAAAGCTTTTGAAGAAGGTTCGACCGATTACGGTGTCCACGGTACCATCTATTGGGAGGCATCGTTCGAGACAGCGACGGATGAGAATAACGAGATTATTGGCATATCCTATATCATTCGCGATGTAAGCGACCGTAAAGTAAAAGAGCAGAAGATACTGGCACAGAATAAATCGTTACTCAAGATCGCTCACATGCAGGCGCACGAGTTCAGGGCGCCGCTTACGACCATTACGGGTATGATGGACCTGATCAAAGCCGAAAATTACCAAGCGCCTGAAGAATATTTTGAGCTGCTCGAAAACGCGGTAAAAAATCTCGATAATAAAATACACGAGATCGTAGACAATGTGGATAGTATTGTGCTGGAAGGAACCGAGGTTTACGCAGCAAGGTAATAGCAGATCATAATTTCCCGGCAAAGAATTTTAGCGAGTCGATGATATGCTTCGACCAATAGGGCCATTCATGCCCGCCGGGGTATTCCTCATAAACGTGTAAAAGCCCGGCTTTTTCCATCTTCTCGTGCAACTCGCGGTTATATTTGATCAGCAGGTCGCCTGATCCGCAGTCGAACCGCAAAGGAGGTAAATGATCGCGGTAATGTTTGAATGTGGAAAGTAAGTCTTCGTCAATGATATTTTGCTGAACGTAGCTTTTCAGGCTTTCCTGTACGAAGAGTTTCATTTGCGGCAGACTGGTAATAGACGAATGCCCGGATATGGCCCGAAACTTATACCCGTATTTGGCTCCGATGCGTAAAGCCCCGAAGCCTCCCATAGAAAGGCCGGAAATAAAAAGGGGCGAATCCTTTTCGGCGCCGCCAATGCTTTCGATAACCGCCTGGATCGTATCTTCAACGATCCATTTCTCGAAATCAAAATTGTTATGCGGCAGGTAGGCTGATCCGTCGCCCCATAAACCGTCCGAAGGCATGACGAGTATCATCGGAGGAAGTTCACCACGTCGTATCAGTTCATCGGCGGTTAAATGAACTCCGCCGCTGTGCGACCAGCTCCAGGCGCTGCCATACACACCATGCAGCAGGATCACGACCGGCAGCGGCCCGCTCATCTGAGTATGCGGCACATAAACACAAATATCGCCACGGCCCTTCAGGTTCGGCGTTTTCACCGTGATAAAGCGAAGGTTGTTAGCTTCAAATTGCGGGTTTGATATTTCCAGTGTTCTGAATCCAGGCATACAATTAGTCAAATATGACGACCCCTTTGGCGTTTCGGCCTTTAAGTAGGTCATCAAAGGCTTCATTAAGTTCATTTATTCGGTATGTGCGGGTAATCATCTCCTCCAGTAGCATCTGCCCGTCTTCGTAAAGTTTGATAATATTCGGAAAATCTGTTTGCGGCCTGCATTTTCCGTATAGGGGATTAATGTAGGTCTTATCCCATTCGAACAGGTTCATATCGATAGATATCTCTTGTTCTATGCCGCTTACCTGTACCGCCATGCCTGCGTTACGCACCATTGCAAGCGGCGCAGCGCCAAGCTCGGGTATGGCAGTACATTCAAATGCATAATCGGCGCCCCGCTCGGTAAGCTGTTTTACCTGTTCGGCAGCTTTAAGCAGACCTTTGTCATTTTTGTCGGCAAGCAGGGTATAAGTAGCCCCGAATGCCCTGGCCATCGTCAGCCTTGCCGGGTTAACATCGATCGCAATGATAACGTCTGCGCCGGCAACTTTAGCACCCTGTATCACATTAAGGCCTACGCCGCCGGTACCAAGCACAACTACGGACGAGCCGGGTTTAACCTTAGCGGCGTTAACTACTGAACCGTAGCCCGTCATCACACCGCAACTGATGATCGCCGCAGCCGGGAAACTCATTTTTTCGGAATGGTTTTTTACTAAAGCCGATTCTTTGACAAGTGTGTATTCGGAAAGCGTACCGATGTTGAACGACCGGTGCACAGGTTTGCCTTTGAACAGGGTACCCGATGGGTCGGCATGGCCCGGAGTATAGCCATTGCCGCCTGCTGCTACCGGCGAAGCCACTTCGCACAGGTGCTGGTTACCTTGCAGGCATTGAAAACAATGCCCGCAATGCATGGCCCAGTTCAGGATCACCTTATCGCCCGGCACGAAACCCGTCACATCCTTCCCTGTTTTAACAACTGTTCCCGCTCCTTCGTGCCCTATCACCAGTTGTTTGCCCCAGCTAAGCGAATCGTAATCTGTGTGGCAAAGCCCTGCCGCTCTGAGTTTGACCAGTACCTCATCATCCTTCGGATTACCCACCTCTATTTCGTCAACCTCAAAAGTTCCCGCCCCATCTGTTATCGCGGCTTTGCACAGAATTCCCATCGGCTATTCAATTATCTAAGGTTACCTTCGGCGTTACATAAAGGGTACACCGAAAGCGGACGCAAAAGTAACGCAGCCCGCCCGGCTGATAAAATAGCTGTATTGGATATTTATTGGTGAATATTAACCTAAAGTGAAACAGAATGCCAGATAATTTGTCCCATTTTTGAAGTAATTTCTGCATTGTTTTATTTGTTCTGTGCGTTTTAATTTGAAAGTGATTGAAACCCGGAAAATGAGAAGATTATTCATACTGCTGATCGGCCTTGTTTTTACTGCCTCTGTACAAGCGCAGGACCACGTGCCCTCACCTGTAAGCAAGGTTAAGGGCGAAGTTATCTACCATATTTTTCAGCGGAGCTTTTACGACAGTAACGGCGATGGGCACGGAGACCTGAGCGGTATTTACGATAAGCTCGATTACCTGCAGCGCCTCGGCGTGACCTCTATTTTGCTTACTCCTTTGTACGAGTCCGTTTTTTATCACAATTATTTCGCAACAGATTTTAAAAAGATCGATCCGCGATATGGCACCATGCAGGATTTTACACGATTGGTAAAAGAATTGCACCGCCGCGGTATGAAGATCTACCTGGATATGGAAACGCAATATGTTACCGAAGATCATATCTGGTGGAAGGATGGTGTTGGAAACCCGAATTCAAAATACAGCGATTATATTCTGTATGAAGATTCGGCGCACAGGCAGCCGGTTTCGATCATATTCGGCCTCAGGGGATTACTGGGCTACGACAGTGTATACCGCAAGATCACTACCGTTAACCTGAACAGCCCGAAAGTGCTCGAATACAATTATCGCTTGTTCAAATATTTTATGGACCCGAACGGCGACGGCAAGTTCGACGATGGGGTAGATGGTTTCCGGCTCGACCACATGATGGATAACCTGGACAGTAAACCGCAGTTACCACACCTGTTCACTACCTTTTGGAACCCTTTGCTGAGCAGGCTGAGAAAAGTAAACCCGAAGATAAAAATTGTGGCCGAACAGGCTAACTGGGGATCTTTTGGGCAGGATTACTTGACGCGGGGCGGGGTGGACCGGGTATTTGCTTTCAGGCTTTGCTTTGCGATACGTTCATTCAATAAAGCGCAGTTGATTGCGGCTGCCGATTCAACGTTTTTAGTCACTCCAAAAAGGAAACAGCAGGTAGTTTTTATTGAAAATCACGATATGCCGCGGTTTGCCTATGGTGTAAAAAGCGACCCGGGTAAGCTAAGGGTAGGCGCAGCTTTAAACCTGCTGATCGGAGGAGTGCCGTCCATTTATTACGGCCAGGAACTGGGGATGAGGGGGACGAATGCGAGTTTGGGCGCGACCGACGCCAATGATATCCCCA
>DASZWG010000050.1:0-3841 GCA_035546675.1 Mucilaginibacter sp.
AACCTTTCGGTATATGGGGTATAAAAGGTACCATTATCGGGGTGGTGAAGGACTTTCATTACGCATCTATGCGCGAAAAGATAACACCGGCAGCGTTTTATTACCGTCCTTCATATTTCAGCACGATTTATGTCAAAACCACCGGCAGGGATGCTTCCCAGGCTATAAGAGCCGCAGGGAAACAGTTTAAACAATACAACGGGCAGTACCCGTTCAGTTATTCTTTCCTGGATGAGATATTCGACAATATTTACAAGGGTGAAAGCCAGGAGGCTACCTTATTTGATTATTTCTCGGGCATAGCCATATTTATTTCGTGTCTCGGTTTGCTGGGACTGGCAACCTATACCGCTCAGGTGAGGGTGCGGGAAATAGGCGTGCGAAAAGTGCTCGGCGCCAGCGTAGCCAATATCACAGGTATGCTTTCGATGGATTTCCTGAAACTGGTTTTGATCGCGATCCTGATCGCCAGTCCTGTAGCCTGGTACCTGATGCATAAATGGCTGCAGGATTTTGCGTATCGCATTCATATTCAGTGGTGGGTTTTTGCTGTGGCCGGGGTATTGGCGATAGCGATAGCTTTTGCGACGATCAGCTACCAGGCCATAAAAGCCGCGCTGATGAACCCGGTGAAGAGTTTGCGCTCAGAGTGAGCAGAGATTAGTGGCTGAAGATTAGAGATTAGGTTACCAATAGGCCAATGAACAAGTCATGATAAAAAACTATTTGAAAACCGCCTGGCGCAGCCTGGTGCGTCAGCGATTATACAGCCTCATTAATATCTCCGGCCTGGCAGTGGGCCTGGCTGTTTGCATGCTCATCATGCTGTATGTAGCGCACGAGCATAGCTACGACCGATTTCATAAAAATGCAGACCGGATATTCAAGCCCTACGGGCAGGTTAAGGTTAATGGCCAAACATTTGGTATAGATCAAATGAGTTATGCATCCGGGCCGATAGTAAAGCAATCGCTCCCGGTTGTAGAAGATTATATGCGCACCACGGATTATTTTACATCAGTGGTCATCGTCAGCAATCCGTCACAGCCCGACCGGAAATTTGCCGAAAATAAACTCTTGTTTGCTGATGCAGGCTTTTTCAATTTCTTTTCTTTCAAGTTATTAACAGGGCAGCCGTCGCAGGTATTGTCGAAGCCATTTTCTGTTGTCATATCACAGGATATGGCCAAAAAGTATTTTGGTAACGAAGATCCCGTGGGCAAGACATTGACTATCAAAACTGATAGCGCCTACACTTACCAGGTAACAGGTGTCGCAGAAAATTGCCCTTCGAATTCGTCTATTGAATACAATTTTGTAGCATCCAACTCTGGTTTTGTAAAAACGAAAGGCGCCAAAGATTACCTGGGCGATCAAAAATTTGGCGGTGGTACATTTAATCTTTATCTTTTGTTAAGGCACCGCTCGGATACAGCCGCTTTACGACGCGGTCTCAGCTCACTCAATACCGATAAAAGCCGGGATGCTGAGATGAAATTTTCTCTGCTGCCTCTGGTGGACCAGCACCTTAAAAGGTCAAGGGATGACGCCAACATTAAATATCTGACCATATTTCCTTTAGTGGCCCTGCTGATCTTATTACTGGCCCTGGTTAATTACATGAGTCTCTCCACAGCAAGGGCCACATTGCGGGCGAAAGAGATCGGGGTGCGCAAGGTGTCAGGCGCCAGCCGCAAGAGCGTAGCGCTACAATTCTATATCGAATCGGCTGTTTTTTCGACGATAGCTTTTGTATTGGGATATGTTCTCTGCTACCTGTTTAAGCCGGTATTTTTTAACATCCTTCAGTTAAAAATAGATGATTCCTTCCTGTATAGCCCGCTGATCCTGTCCCTATTACTTGGATTATTGCTGGTTACCATATTGATCTCGGGCAGTTATCCGTCGCTGGTATTGTCGGCCTTTAAACCGATTGTCACCCTGAAAGGAAAAATGAGCAAACAGTCAGGCGGCGTTGCCATAAGAAAAGTATTTACCACACTCCAATTTGCAATATCCGTCGGGCTCATCATTTGCGGTATTGTAATAGACCGGCAGCTTTATTTTTTCAGGCATACTAATACGGGAGTTGACCGGGAGAATGTGGTCATGATCCCGGTTAATGGCACGTTTAAAAACTATCCCGCTTTCAATCACGATATCAGGACACTAGCCGGTGTAAGCGATGTAACCACATCGCGCTATGGCATGTTTAGCTATTACGACATGATCGGAATTCCAGGTAAAACTAAAGAAGAAACCGTAATGCTTCCTTCCCTTGACGTTGACCAGGATTTTTTCCGGCTGCTTGGACTTAAATGGAAATACCCGCCATTGGGGAATGGCAACCTGGGCACCGGAAATAAGATCGTACTTAACGAACTGGCGGCCGAAAAACTGCATTTGCCCGCAAACCCGGTCGGCAGCTATCTTAATCCTGGTTCAAAGACTATTGTTGCAGGGGTCGTGAAAAATTTCAATTTCGGTTCGCTCGAAGACCCGATTCAGCCACTTGGTCTTTGGGTACTTTCGGACACGGCTAAGTTCTGGAAAACACAGGGAGGATGCTATCTTTTTGCGCGAATAAAGCCCCATACGAACCTTCCGACATTGCTTGATGCCATGCAAAGCATCTATAAAAAGTATGATTCCGATACGCCATTCGACTATACTTTTATGGATGATGCTTTTAATGCGCAATATAAGGCCGAAGACAGAATGGCCTCTATATTCAGCATTTTTACTCTGATTACCATTCTACTGGCCGGCATGGGCTTATTCGGACTGGCCGCCTTTACGATCGCGCAGCGCACCAAAGAGATTGGCATACGCAAAGTTTTGGGTGCCAGTATAGCTTCAATTAATGGTCTGCTGTCCAAAGATTTTCTGAAACTGGTAGTGCTGTCAATCGTGGTAGCGTCGCCGGTAGCGTGGTGGTTCATGCACAACTGGCTGCAGGGTTTTGCGTTCCGAATCCATCTTCAATGGTGGATGTTTGCCGCTGCAGGGGCGCTGGCATTGATCGTGGCAATTGTTACGGTCAGCTATCATGCTATAAAAGCAGCAATTGTAAATCCGGCGGAAAGTTTGAGAAGCGAGTGATTTTGTGAATTGTCAATAGTCAATGAATACTATTCACCATTCATTATTCACTTGTTGTATCGAAACCGGACACCCGGTGTACATTTACGAACATATTCGTAGATAAGTTAATGCATTAATTATTTGTTTGTCAATGTTTTAAATATTTGGTACGTATTTTATCATAACTTTTCAAATAAATAATTTATGCTGAAAAGTTACTTCAAGATCGCCTGGCGCAATATTGTTCGTCATAAAACTTACTCGGCTATAAATATTGCCGGGTTAACCGTGGGTATTGCAGCTTGTCTGCTCATTTTTTTAGTTGTACGGTTTGAACTGAGCTTCGATAAGTTCCAGGTTCCAAATATTTATCGAATCACATCGCAAGATATCCGCGACGGCGATGTCAGATATAACGCTGGCATTTCAGCGCCGGCGGTTGACGCTTTTCGGTTGCGTTTTCCGCAGGCTAAAGTTGCAGGAATTGATCTAACTTACGGCAGCGAGGTAACGGTACCCGCAGCAAGCGGCAAGTCTGGAGACGATAAAAAATTTATCGAGAATGCCGGTATCATGTTTGCTGAGCCTCAGCTTTTTGATATTTTATCAGCACAATGGCTTGCCGGTAATCCATCGGCTCTGAAAGATCCCAATACCGTAGTGATTGACCAAAGCCACGCCGTCAAATATTTTGGCGACTGGCATTCGGCAATGGGGAAAATACTCCATGTTGATAACCTCCTTACGCTGAAGGTTG
>DASZWG010000051.1:0-6853 GCA_035546675.1 Mucilaginibacter sp.
GCATTCGTGCAATACCTTAATATGCTTCGATACTGCCTGCCGGCTCATGTCAAATTTTTCAGCCATGGCGTTCGGGGTTAACGCCTGGATAGCAATTAAAGCTAAAATGGCCCTTCGTGTCGGATCGGCTATGGCCTGAAATATATCCTGCTTCATCTGATCAAAATATGCAACTTTTGAGTTGCGAATATATATGCAACTTTTGAGTTGCGCAAATTTATTTGCAATTAATTTTAGGATCAGAAATTTAACGGCAAGGTGTACTGTCATTAAAGTCTGCTATCGATAAGAGGAAAGCGATGTTTATGTAAGCCCTGTTTTAAGGAATACATAACAGGTTGCCTACAAACGAAATGTGGAGAAATAGCTTATAAAAAAAAGCTGCCTTTTGATACGCCCTCTTTTACTTAGTCATCTTTACCGGCAGGATATGACCATTCTTATCAAAAACCAGTTTGTCGATACAAACCACACGATGATTGGGGTCGGTCTCGCCAAGGGGCCTGCGATGGTAAACAATATAATATTTATCGTCGCTTCCCGAATAGATAACGGAATGATGACCGGCCCCGGTGGCTATGGCGGGGTCCTGCTGCAAAATGGTGGCTAAACGTTTAAATGGCCCGAACGGCGACCGCGACATGGCATAGGCCACATGATAATTTGGGCCGCCCCACCCTCCTTCCGACCACATAAAATAATACCACCCTTTCCGGTACATCATGTACGGTCCTTCTACATAGCCTTTTGGCGTTATTTCCTTGTACATACTGCCGTCGGGCAATGGTTCGATACCGCTGAAATCATTTTTCAGCTTTACCATATTACAATGGCCCCAGCCGCCGTAATACATATAATATGATCCATCCCTGTCCTTAAACACATACTGATCGATAGGCTGTGCGCCGTTTACGATCTCATTAATAAGCGGGTGGCCAAGCAGGTCCTTGTAAGGGCCTTCAGGCTTATCGGCCATGGCAACACCTATACCCCCTACCTGCCCGGGGTGCACATCATTCGCTCCAAAGAAAAAATAGTACTTGCCGTCTTTTTTTAACACCGCGGGTGCCCACATGGCTCTTTTGGCCCACTTTACGGCAGCTGTATCCAGGATATCATGGTGCTTTTGCCAGTGAATAAGGTCTTTTGACGAAAAAGCATCGAAAAAAACCTGCTGATCGTACGGTGCTGAATAGGTCGGGAATACCCAGTATGTATCGCCATATTTAATACCTTCCGGGTCAGCATACCAGCCTTTTGCGATCGGGTTATGCTGGGCATAACTGCCCGAAGCCATTATTAAAAACAGGCAAACAGAAAAAATTATACGACGCATACGTGTAGATTTTGGGGCCCGCCAAAAAAGCCGGGCCGATATGTGCCGCTAAAATAAAATCATTCCTTATCTTTCCCAATTCAATCTGAACTAAACATGTACGATATTTGCTGTATCGGTCATATTACCCTCGACAAGGTTGTTACTCCGCAATCGGAGGTGCACATGGCCGGTGGTACCGCCTTCTATTTTTCTGCGGCCCTGCAAAACCTGGATGCAAGTTACTTGTTGGTGACCTCGGTTGCCGAAAGTGAAATGCATTACGTGGATGACCTGGCTAAAAAGGGCATCAGGATAAAAACGTACCCGAGCGCGCATACAGTATATTTTGAAAACATTTACGGCGATGATCCGGATAAACGCACGCAGCATGTGCTGCAGCAGGCTGATGCTTTTACGACAGACCAGTTTGAGGAGATAGCAGCCGGAATTTATCATTTAGGGCCGCTGCTTTCGGGCGATATACCACTCGATGTGATCAGGCTTTTGGCCGGGAAAGGGAGGGTTTCGCTGGATGTACAGGGCTACCTCAGGAGAGTGAATAATCAAAAGGTATTCCCAATCGACTGGACCTGGAAGCGGGAAGCATTGAAGTATGTGGATATTTTGAAAGCGGACGAAGCGGAAATGGCCGTACTGACGGGGCATATCGATGTAAAAAAGGGGGCAAAAATGCTTTCAGACTGGGGTGTAAAGGAAGTTGTGATAACATACGGCAGCATGGGTTCGGTCATTTTCAGCGACGGTATATTTTATAAGATCCCTGCTTACCGCCCATCTGTAGTCAAAGATGCCACGGGCTGCGGCGATACTTATATGGCCGGCTACCTCTATTATCGCAGTAAAGGGAATAGTATTGAACGGTCGGGTCATTTTGCAGCGGCCATGGCCGGACTCAAAACGATGTCGTCGGGGCCATTTGCGGGGACAGAAAATGACATTCTTGAGCTTTTGGGTAAAACCAAAGTCGTAATAAATCAGTAAAAGGGTATTATTTTTACCTTTATTTTGTACTATCAGTACCCGCCCATGAAAAAGCTCTTTACTGCTGTTTTGCTAATCGTTAGCTGCCATGCGTTTGCCCAGCAGGATTCGCTCAAAATATTCAATGCTGACCGCGTAAAAATCACGTCGAATGGCATGGCTATATTGGGCGGCTGGGGTGTGGCCAACCTGGGCACCGGCGCCATTGGGTGGGCCAATTCGACTACACCTGAGAGCCGCTATTTTTACCAGATGAACCTGGTATGGGGCGCAGCAAATTTTGGCGCTGCTTTACTTGGCTATACGGGAACACAAAAACATAAAAAGCAATCGCTTACCGCTGCCGAAACCATTAAAGAGCAGGAAAGGATACAAAAAATATTTTTTGTGAACGGCTGTTTAGACATCGCTTATTTAGGCACGGGCCTGTATTTGAAGCTGAACGGAGATTCGCGCAATTCGCCGGAAATGAAAGGATACGGCGAGTCGCTGCTGCTGCAGGGCGGTTTCCTGCTAATATTTGACGGCCTGATGTATAAATCGGAAAAAGCCAATGGCAACAAATTGCATCAATTTCTCGAAAAACACCCGGTTACATTTAACGGCCGCGAGGTTGGCATTATATTCCATATCTGACATCCCGTAACAATACTGATATACACCGCCCGGCTATTTCCCGGTTAGGTGCGAAATGATTTATATTTGGTTATGAACCCGCGTAACCAATCAAACCTGAAGTCTTTTTTACTGATCACTGCCCTGGGCCTCAGCACCCTGGCAAGCCATGCGCAAACCGGAACAACCACCATTACCGAGTGGCAATATGGTAAAAATGGCGCCGTATCGCTCACTTATGACGATGCGTCGCGCCACCAGTTTACCCGGGCGCTGCCCATTATGGAGAAATTGAAACTGCCGGCGACATTCTTTGTTATTACCGGCCCTATTAAAGGCTCAAAATACCAGGGAAAATTCATTGGCCGGCCGGTACAGGAAATCATTAAAGAATCGGCGACCATCCCCACCAACGACCAGAATTTTCTGGAACGATGCTCGGCAGCCGGGTACCTTGGCTATAAAGGAACGATCTCTTACCATACCCGTGCGGGCAGTATGTACGATTCGGGTCGTAAGCAGCGTGCGTTTCAATTGATGGATTCGCTGTATGCAAAGGTTCGCCATGGCGATTTCAAACCCGGGTACGAGCCTTGTCCCGAATACCTGCAGGCGATCGGGTCGAGCTGGGACGATTTCAGGAAAGACGCTGCAAAGGGTTACGAATTTGCCAGCCACTCCATTACTCATGCTACTATGCCGGGCATGGATTCGGTAAATATCAGTTATGAGCTGCGGAAAAGCAAGGAAGAGATACTGCACCAAATGGGGCCGAAATACACCTTTTCGGCCGAGGTTCCGTATGGCTATGAAAATCAAAGAGTGATGCAGATCGCCTACAAGATCTATCCTGCATTACGCAACCGTATGCCCGAACCGTGGCTGAAGGAGATTGACCGCTCGAGCCGTAAAACGCCTTACCCTACCGATAAGGATTATGTGCAATGGCAGCGCGGCGCTACCACTAAAACGCCGCTGCCGATGATGAAATCGTGGGTGGATACAGCTTACAACCGCAAAGATACCTGGCTGGTGCTGGTATTTCACGGGGTTGACAGCTTAGGTTATGAAGCGCTGACACACCAGTTGCTGCAAAAATATTTCGAATACATCAAAAGCAAGGAAGATAAGCTGTGGCTCGTTACCTTCGGCGACGCCACCCGCTACATGCGTGAACGTGAAGCCGCCAAAGTGAGCTCGGCTGAAAAGTACGGCAGGATTATGGTAACGCTGACGCACCCGCTGGATAAATCGATGTATTACGTGCCCCTAACGCTCAAAACCTATGTCCCTTCGGGTTGGAAAAAGGTGAAAGTGCAACAGGGCAAGTCGATATACAATAAAAGCGTGATGCAGGACCAGAAAGGCAGTTATGTGCTTTACCAGGCCAAACCAAATGCCGGAGGTGTAGTACTTTCAAAATCCTGATGATTAGTTGTCGTTCTGTAAAACGAAACTGATGGGCATAACATAAGTGTCGCTCACGGGCACGCCGTAACGAATACCTGGCGTCCAGGGGGGTGAAAGGCGCATAAACCTTAATGCCTCATCGTCGCATCCCGAACCTATACCGTTTAAAATCTTTATTTTGGAGATGTCTCCATTCTTTTTTATCACAAAAGATAACCATACCTTTCCCTGTACATTATTTTCTCTTGCTAAGGCCGGATAATGCAGGTTTGTTTGCAAAAATTCCCAAAGAGCTTTTTCGCCTCCTTTAAATTCAGGTACAACCCAGTCCTTCGTAAAATGATATTCGGCGCCGCTCTTGTCGTGGCTCACCCCTGATACCGATTCGCCTTTAGCGTATGTACAGACATATTGTATGGAGTCGGTTGTTGTGCCTCGCCACTCGCCTTCCTTTAATCCATTCACTATTGGACCTTCACCGGTGATATGTTTGAAATCATCATCATAAGTGATCCACTTACCGCTACCGTTTTGAGCTGTTACCGCACCTGAAGTGTCCCTGGCTTCGCTAATTACAGCTTGTTTCTTATCCTTGTCGTAAGTACCGGTGTAGTATATCTTTCCGTTAGGATAATAGTACGCAAAATCGCCCGTTTGCTCCCCGTTCTCATAATTTATGATACTCTTTCGATGCCCGTTATGAAAGTATTCAATAAATGGCCCCTGCCTTTTTAGTCCGGACGAAGGCATTAATGATGTCCCTACCATCTTCGTCTTGCCGTCCATATAAAACTCATTAACGAGATAAAGGAACTGAGCTGAAGTATCCGGCCGGATAATACGCACATAATCCGCGCTGTCTTTATTAAACACGACTTCTCCTGAATTTTTGAAGAGGGTAACCACTGCATTCTTCAAAGGATCATTTTGGGGACTTTGTGCAAATACACCGGATAAATAAGCCAGGCAAAATGCAAATACGAGGAATACTCTTTTTATCATCATGATGAGATTTATCTCATTTAAATATACAAATAATCGTTTTATAAAGTCGTGAAGCTATCCGCAGCAATAGCCCCAATTATCACTTCAATTAAATATTATAACAAAATGAAAATACACTATATTCCTTATTAAATAATTATCATTATAAATTAAGTAATCACATTTTTACAATACAAATTGTGATTTAACTCACGCGTTTTCAAACATTTGATCAATTTTTACCTTATGTTATCAGATTATTTTTGAAAATATTATAAGTCTTAGCGGGTAACGATCATGCCATTAAAAACTAAGCGCCTGTTGATAATATGCATAGCTGTCGCGGCTATGCGTTTTGATGCCTCGGCGCAGGACAGCACACAGTTTAGCCAGCCCGTCCGCTGGAACCTGCAGCAGTGCATCGAGTATGCCAAAAAGAATAATATCCAGATCAACACCCTGCGCCTGAGCCAGAAAACTGCACAGCAGGAATACCTGCTGGCCAAAGCCGGGCGACTGCCAAATCTTTCCGGAGCGGCCTCCCAAAATTTCATCCACCAGGACAAACGGGGCAACGTATCGCTGGTGAACGGGAATAATGTGATCAACGGCGGCTCTGGCATCACCTCATCCGGCCAGTATTCGCTTAATTCGTCTGTGACGCTGTACAACGGCAATTACATCAATAACAATATCCAGCAAAAAAACCTTGATGTACAGTCATCCAACCTGAGCATTATTCAGCAGGAAAACGATATCACGCTGCAGATTACACAGGCATACCTCACCGTTCTGCTCGATAAGGAAAACATCGTTTCCGATACATCTGTGGTGCATACATCCGCGGCGCAGGTAAAGCTGGAACAGCAAAAATATAACGTGGGCGCTGCCGCAAGAAAAGACCTGGTACAATTGGAGGCGCAAAACGCCACCGACCAGTACAACCTGACCAATGCCATGAATACCGAGCGGGCCGACCTGCTGACGCTGAAACAACTATTGCTGCTGCCCACCGATACTGATTTCGACATACCGCGGCCCGATACGATCGTCCTGAACAATGAGGCTACTCTACCGCTGAAAAGCGTCCAGGATACCGCGCTGAAGTATCGCCCGGAGATAAAGAACGGCGAACTGAGCGTACAAATAGCTCAATATGGAGTAAAGCTGGCACAGTCGGGCTACAAACCGGTATTGAGCGCAGGTG
The DNA here is from genome assembly GCA_035546675.1 of Mucilaginibacter sp. Lineage (GTDB taxonomy): Bacteria > Bacteroidota > Bacteroidia > Sphingobacteriales > Sphingobacteriaceae > Mucilaginibacter. Next base: position 6,537 of record DASZWG010000051.1, read on the forward strand.
GCGGTATCGGTTCTCAATACAGCAGCGGAAGCAATTATTTCACGCAGTTAAACAATAACTTTTACCAGCAGCTCGGGCTGACACTTTCGGTACCGATCTTCACCCGGCGACAGGTTAAAACGCAGGTTGAGGAGGCTAAGATCAACGTGGAGCAATCGCAGCTCGATTTTAAGAATACTAAAATAACGCTGACCCAGGAAGTGGAACGCGCATATATCAACGTAGAAAATGCGCAGAGCCAGTTTGACGCGGCAAACGTCCAGTATAAATTCAACCAGGAAAATTATCGCATAGCCCTGGAAGAATTGAAGATCGGT
>DASZWG010000052.1:0-7255 GCA_035546675.1 Mucilaginibacter sp.
TTCATGCGCTTACCCCGACAGTGAATTCTCGTACGGAATGCGGGTCACGATAGAACGTCCTAAAGTAACCTCATCCACGTACTCCAATTCACCACCAAAAGCTATGCCACGCGCAATAGTAGAGATGCTGATGTTGAAATCTTTTAATTTTTTGTGCAGGTAAAAAATGGTCGTATCGCCTTCCATAGTAGCGCTCAGCGCAAAAATAACCTCTTTTACTTCGTTTTCGCGCACACGCTGCACCAGCGACTCCACTTGCAGGTCGGATGGGCCTATGCCGTCCATAGGAGATATAAGTCCGCCCAATACATGGTACACTCCGCTATACTGGTCAGTATTCTGTATAGCCATTACGTCACGTGTATCCTCTACTACACAGATAGTTGCGTGATCGCGCTTGCCCGAGGCGCATATTTCGCACATTTCATGATCCGAAATATTATGGCAAACCCGGCAAAACTGTATTTCGTTGCGTAATTTGCTGATACTGTGGCTGAATTTCTCCACGTCGCCCTTATCCTGGTTAAGCAGGTGCAGCACTAAGCGCAAGGCCGTCTTCTGCCCAACACCCGGCAGTTTGGCAAACTCGGCAACCGCATTCTCCAGCAGTTTTGACGAAAAGTTCATGTTGCGAAATTACTTATTTTAGTTTGGAAGTCAGGAAGTCAGCATAAGTCCGAAAGATTAATCTGGTTTTTATTTATAACTTGCCGTTAAAATAATCAATATGTCATTGCGAGGAGGCATGACGAAGCAATATCTTCGGGGATATGGCGAGGAGATTGCTTCTCCGCCTGTCGGCGCCTCGCAATGACAATGCTTAACAAGTTATGTCGCCATCTATCCTGCTTTCATTTATTATCGGATACTTCCTGATCCTGCTGATCATCTCGTGGCTCACGTCGCGCAAATCGTCGGATAATGATACCTTCTTTATCGCCAACCGTAACTCGAAATGGTACCTGGTTGCCTTCGGGATGATCGGCACAGCGCTGAGCGGGGTAACTTTTATATCTGTTCCGGGAAAAGTGGGCGCCGCCACCGGCGACCAGTTTGCTTACTTCCAGTTTGTGCTGGGCAATGCGGCGGGCTTTGTCATCATTGCGCTGGTGCTGCTGCCGCTGTATTACCGCCTGAAGCTCACCTCGATTTACAGCTATATCGAACACGCACTGGGCACCTGGAGCTACAAAACGGCCGCGGGCATTTTCCTGATCAGCCGTACCATCGGCTCGGCCTTCCGGCTCTACCTGGTGGTGATTGTATTGCAGAAATTCATCTTCGACAGCTATCACGTGCCTTTTGCGGTAACAGTGATCATCTGTTTGGTATTGATCTGGTCGTACACCTTTAAAGGCGGGCTAAAAACCATCATCATCACCGACAGCCTGCAAACTTTTTTCCTCGTTTCGTCGGTTTTCCTGTCCATCTTTTTCATTTGCCGGAGCATGCATTTCAACATCTTCCAGGCTGCCGAGGCAATCAAAAACAGCAGTTATTCGAAGATATTTTTCTTTGATCATTTCCTCAGCAGCCATTTGCACTTCAGCAAGCAATTTCTCGGCGGACTGTTCATCACCATCGGTATGACTGGCCTCGACCAGGATCTGATGCAGAAAAACCTGAGCATGAGCCGCATTAAGGATGCACAAAAGAATATGTTCAGCTTTACGACGGTATTTGTGATCATCAATATCTTTTTCCTGAGCGTTGGCGCATTGCTGTACCTGTATGCCGCCAAATACGGCATCAAAGTAGAGAAAACCGACTACCTTTACCCTACGATTGCGCTCAAATATCTGGGTATTATACCTGCCGTCATATTTATGCTCGGGCTTACGGCCGCCACCTTCGCCACTACCGACTCGGCGCTTACAGCTTTGACCACATCCTTCTGTGTCGATTTCCTGGGATTTACCAAAAAGAAGGACCTGAACAGCAAGACGATGGTCAGAACAAGGCATTATGTGCATATCGCTTTTTCGGGGCTGATGCTGCTTACCATCGTTATTTTCAACGCGATCAATAACGATGCCGTGGTGAGCGCTATATTCAAAGTAGCTTCCTATACCTACGGGCCGCTGCTGGGGTTGTATTCATTCGGCCTTTTCGTAAAAACCAGGCAGGTGAACGACAAGCTGGTGCCGTTCATTTGTGTCATATCCCCCATCGTATGTTATTTCCTGAGCATACACTCGGCCGAGTGGCTGGGCGGCTACGTTTTCGATAATGAACTGATAATTGTGAACGGATTGATCACATTAGGCGGGTTAGTGCTAACTTCGTCACAAAAACGAGCTGCAACTGCAATTGGGTAATTCTATCATTCAATAATTCAAAATTGACTAATGACCGGTGAAGAAAAGATAAGACAAGCATTTGAGAACAGGAACTGGCAGGAGATCAAAGTGACCGATTCCTGGCAGATATTCAAGATCATGGCCGAATTTGTCGACGGCTTTGAAAAATTGGCTAAAATTGGGCCATGTGTGTCCATATTCGGCTCGGCACGTACTAAAAATGACAGCAAATATTATAAGGTGGCCGAAGATACGGCCCGCCTGCTTACCGAGCGTGGTTACGGGGTGATCTCGGGCGGAGGTCCGGGCGTGATGGAAGCGGCAAATAAAGGTGCATACGAGGCCGGAGGGAAATCGGTAGGACTGAATATCGAGCTGCCTTTTGAACAATTCCATAACAAATACATCGACCGCGATAAGCTGCTGGAATTCGATTATTTCTTTGTGCGAAAGGTTATGTTCATGAAGTATTCGCAGGGTTTTATCATTCTGCCCGGCGGCTTTGGAACGATGGATGAATCATTCGAGGCCATTACCCTGATACAAACCGGCAAGATCGCCCGTTTCCCGATCGTTTTCGTGGGCACCAAATACTGGGGCGGATTATTCAAATGGGTAAAGGAAAAGATGCTGGACGAACAGAATAACATCAGCCAGGAAGATCTGAACCTTTACCGCCTGGTCGATACGGCCGAAGAAGCGACCGAGCACATCTTCAGGTTCTATGACAAATATGTGCTGAAACCGAATTTTTAAAGAAAATAAACAAAATGGCCGGAGATTACCGGCCATTTTGTTTACCCTAATTTCCTGTACCTTGCGCAGTTACGGCGTCCGCATTTTCCGTCAGCTCGATCATATTATTTACCTCATCAAGTACTTTATCTGCTGATCCCGAATACCCGACATATTTAAAGCGAATATTTCCGTTTTTATCGATGATAAACTTGGTTGGTATACCGGAAACATCATATTCACCAACGACCTTACCCTGTTTACCTTCGGCGGTATTTTCATCCATCAGTACATGAAAAGTATACTTGTTCCCTGTAATGAATCTTTTGACCCCACTCTCGTAATCCTTCCCTGCTTCCCAGGTATCAATGAATACAAACTCTACGTTGGGGTCATCCTTGTACTTATTTACGGCCAATTGCATGCCCGGAAACGACGCTTTACAAGGACCGCACCAGGTGGCCCAGAAATCTACAACAACCACTTTCCCCTTCATATCAGATAAAGACACCGTTTTACCATCAAGGTCCTTTAACGAGAAAGCCGGTGCGGGCTTGTTGATCATCGTTTTCGCAAGGTTGGACAGTATTTTGACCCTTGCCGTCTTTTCCAGGTCAGCAAGTAAACCGGCATATCCATTATCGGTGCCTTTTACTTTAACATAATCCTTTTTCAGTTCATCTTTTAACACGTCCGAAAGCTGACCTTCTTTCATCCCGTCGGATATAACCTGCATAGCCTTATCATACTGCCCGGTTCCCGCTAATATTTCAGAGTAATGTTCTGTGGAGTTTAACTCATCACTGGTCAGGTCATATACCTTCTTCATATAAGGAAGAGCCTCGGCTGATTTATTTTCTTTCCACAAAATGTACGCATAAGTATCAGCGGAGGCGTTCCAACTACCTTGCGCTGCTTTTTTGGCCATTTGCGGTGATGTATATGGCGAAGATTCAGGATTAGCCAGGCGTTCGGAACAAATATCAACAGACTCTTTCGCCAAAGCTTCAGCCACATCCATGTGCCTGCCGGCAACACCCCAGTTCCACGCTGCATCATTATCCAATTCAGCCCTCACTGATCTGTCCTGTAACTGTGCGGTATATTTTTTAAAATTATTCACATCCTCAGATCGTGCAAAAGCGCTGGCTACTATAAACCGGAGATAATCAAGTGATGGTTCAGGGCCGGATGAGGCTTCCGGGTATTTGGCTGCATAAATATTAAACAATGAGTCTTTTTTATGGGCATCTGTTTCGATAATTATGTTTTTATAAAGGTCATTTTTAATTAACTGTCCATTTGGGAACAGTTTGCGGATTTGCTTTGCTAATGCATCAGCTTCGATAGTATTGCGAGCCCTGCTCAGCATATTATAAGCAAGCATTAAATCATCTTCATTCGTACTATTTTTCAGTGAATTCAGTTTTTTATCAAATTCGTCTTTATAAGCAGGTATTCCGGCAATTGCTGTATAATAAGCTTTTTCAGCATTTTTATTTCCGGGGTACAATTCCAGTTCCTTGTGGTATAAAGGGATACCCAAGGCTGCACTTGATTTGATCCCGGCATAGTAATCTATAATCGTCAAATAAACATCCCCGTTTGAAGCATATGCGTTTTCAACAGGTTTACCATCCTTATAGATCAGGTAGACATAACCTTTGTTGTTGTTATTGTCCACGACTTTATCACTGCTGAGTTTTACCAGCAAAGCCTGCGCTGCAGCAGGTATTGCAAACTCCCCTTTCAATAATTTACCATCTTGTTTAAGATCGATGTCCGCCGCAGGGTAATCTTTATGGTCAAGAAAATAAACCATAGCTTCAATATTTGTTTTGCCGTCAAGCGGTGTTCCTGAAGGATCGTAAGTAAAGCTGACCTTTTCTCCTGCTGCAGGGTGCAGGTCGGACAATTGAAGATTTGAATTGGACTGTGCGAGCAGATTTTGTGCCACCATCAGTGTGATGAACAGCAGCAGATTTTTAAGGTTTTTCATTTCTGACAGGTTTAATTGACAACGAATAATAAGGTAAGTCGACCATTGATTAAAAATTCCGATCAATAAGTTCCTAGGGTAAGTCAAGGTAGAAAATATTTTTGACAGTATTATTTTTATCTTGCACACATGCACCGTCCCAAAAAACAAGCCGCTTTAGGTTTCATTTTCGCAACGCTGCTGATCGATATCATGGGCCTGGCTAACGTCATACTGGTTTTCCCGAAACTGATTCCGGAGAACAACCCGGAACATGACAACAGGATGAACCTTAAAAAAATATGTAAACATCACGTCTGAACGAGTGTTTATCAGTTTCAAAACATGCAAAATACACCCTCGCTCAAACGTTCTGCCGCACTTGGCTTTATTTTCGTTACCATCTTTATCGATGTGCTCGGGCTGGCCGTCATCATCCCGGTTTTACCCAAACTGCTGGAGGCGCTGGGACACCTGAACAATTCCGAAGCATCGGAATACAACGGCTGGCTCACCACTACCTATGCTTCCATGCAATTGATATTTTCGCCCGTGATCGGCAACCTGAGCGACCGTTTCGGGCGCAGGCCGGTGCTGCTGGCATCGCTCATCGGCTTCAGCATCGATTATACTTTTATGGCCTTCGCCCCTACCATCGGCTGGCTGTTCCTGGGGCGGTTCATAGCCGGTGTAACCGGGGCAACTAACGCTACCGCCATGGCATACATTGCCGATATCAGCGAAGGTGAAAAAAGATCAACGCATTTCGGGCTGGTTGGGGCGGCATCGGGCCTGGGCTTTATTATCGGCATATCGGGCGGCGCTTTCCTCGGCGAGATCGGGATAAAGCTGCCTTTTATAGCCGCAGCAGCGCTGGCGCTCCTCAATGCGCTGTACGGATATTTTGTACTTCCAGAGTCATTGCAGCACGAACACCGCCGTAAACTCGACTGGCAGCGAATTAACCCCTCGGGTATACTTAAAACCCTTAGCAAATACCGGTCATTCGCCAAACTGCTCAATGCCTTTGCCCTGGTCTACATCGGCCAAAAAGCAGTCGAGTACATTCTTCCCTTCTTCGTTTATGAGAAATTTAACTGGGCGATGCACAGCGTCGGGCTGCTGGGCCTGTTTATCGGACTATTGCTCGTTGGTATACAGGGCTGGCTGATACGGCTGCTGATACCAAAGTTCGGCCTGGAGAAAAATATCGTGGGCGGCTTGCTATCTTATGCGCTTGGGCTGATCCTGATCGCCTTTGCCAGTTACGGGTGGCAGCTATACATTTACATGATCCCTTATTGTTTGGGCGGCGTATCGGGACCAGCTTTGCAGGGATTGATCAGCAACCGGGTAAGCAAAAGCGAACAGGGTGAATTGCAGGGTATCCTGAACAGTATCTCGAGCCTGAGCATTGTGATCGGCCCGCTGCTGATGAGCTATGTTTTTCGTTACTTTACCAACCGCGACTCGCTGGTTTATTTCCCCGGGGCAGCTTATATCCTGGGTGCCATGTTGATGTTAGCCAGTGTATCCCTGGCGATCAGCAGCTTTAAAAAGCGCTCAGTCGAGGCCGCTGACACCCCCTGAGATCACAAACTTCATCATATCGGCCGCGCCCCGGTCTATCGGTGTTACCTTGTCCGCAGAGATGATCACCACCTGTCCGGCAAAGGAATACGACCAGGGGAAATATACGGCAACTTCGTTGGGCATGCCCAGCTTTTCCAGGTCCTTTTGAACGAGAAAACCTATTTTTTTCAGGCCGAATTCATTCACCTCGACCAGTACAGGCTCATTAAATTTCTTATCCTCCCCAACAAAGGCTTCTGTCAGGTCCTTGATGGATGAATAAAGGAACTTGAACAGCGGCAGGCGGTTGACCCACCTGTTGGTCCAGCGTTTAATAGGATCGGTGATCACATTGGTTACCAGAATCCCGACCAGCAGCAAAATGACCAGCATGCTCAAAATACCGACTCCGGGTATATAAATAGGTCTGCCGTGGCTATCGGTTAAAAAGAACCCGCTGAGGTTCAGTGCACTGTCGAGTTTGAAAACACCCCAGTACATCAGGAATGCGGCCGCACCTACCGGCACAACCACGATTATTCCTTTGATAAAGTAATTCAGTAAGGCTCCTAATATCTTTTTCATGGCAAGTGTGTATTTTATTCATAAAAATACACTCTTTTTACGCGCTGCGAAACATTGGTCAATATTTCATAAGGAATGGTACCGA
>DASZWG010000053.1:0-4144 GCA_035546675.1 Mucilaginibacter sp.
GAATTCATCGGCCTGTAGCTGATATTGGTGTAATTGATAAATGCCGGGTTATTTATTGATACATAAAACCGAAATTTAGTGGAAGGGGACAAATCAATGTAGGGTTTTCCCGAGGTTGGATCGGTCTGTATCAGCAATACCGCAACGTTACCAACGGTTTTAAAAATCAGCCGCTGCCCCTTCAGCATATTGGCGGTATCGGCTGAGGGTGTAATAACCAGGTCATCGCAAATGCCGTTGCTGAAGTAATCGTTCAGCACTTCGACCATAGCTAATATCTGGTAACCAAGCATCATGAGATAGCGTCGATCAGGGTATCGTTTAAGTCAATTTCTTTTATAAATCCTGCTTCATAGTCAATTGCATCCTCATCAATAGTTATCTGCCTTATTTTGTATAATACCGAAGGCAGGTATTTGCCACCCAGCACACTCCATATCTGGTTCAGTTGTTCAAAGTTTACCGAAAACAGGTCGCATATCAGCTTTTGTATCCGGTTATCCAATGAAGGATTGCTGAGGGGCGTAAACACGTTTTGGCTCTGAAAAAACTGGATGATCAAGGCCAGGTATTTTAGTGAATCCCCGTAATCTGCACGGTTAACAGCAAACAATACATATAAATTCAAATAGACCGGAGGGTTTTTGTAAGTAATACCTGTGGGACTTTTTATATAATTCTCCTGCTGCATGGCTACGCGGTCCTCTTCCACATTGATCAGGCTCATAATGGCCTTACCGCTTAGCGCATTCTGACCAGAGCTATCGTTATCGAGAGCCTTCCCGACATTCCCCCAAACCAATCGCTGATCCGTTGTAACTCCGAGCTTCTGACTCAGGTACTTATTGATCTCCTCTGCCAAAAATTTAAATGTTTCGTTTATCATGAATGCAGCAGCATTTAACAGCCATAGAAATATTAATTAATTGATAGCCTTATAGCCTTAATGTGTCTCATCACCTGAACTCAGTTTTAAGCAGGTAAAGACGTCTTTAAAAGAATGCTGGGTCTTATTTATTTCCAGATTTACCGGGAAACTTATTTATAATCAGAAAACCGATGCGAAAGCCTCTATGCAACCCTACCGCTCTGAACAGTATATATAATCGCATCGACCAGGCACACAATCAGCGGGTTAACTCTGATTGTATGTTGAGTAAAAGTAACCCGATTACCCCCGGTTGGAAAGAGTAAAAATACCTGTAATCAAAATAATAAAAGCGTAGTTTTACTATGGACGGGGACTTGAAAAATTATATCTTTATAGCGTGAGGCGATAAAAAAATTTACCCCTGAGAAAATAATTTACTTACGGCAAGCAACAATGGCCTTGCTGGTTTAACAGGAGGTTTAACTATAAAACAAATTGCCGGGCCAAACCATTCGCGATTCAGAAGATCCTTATTGATGATAGGATATTAATTTTATGGCAGCATTCATCCTGTCTACCCGGTCGTTACAACTACGCAAGCGGTAACCTGAAACAAAAAGCCGAACCTTTACCCAATTCACTTTCAGCCCATATTTCGCCCGAGTGACGTTTGACGATCTCCGACGAAATAAACAACCCAAGGCCAAGACCGTCATAATGTATCGATGACGCATCAATACGATAAAAACGCTCGAACAGCTTTTCTATGTTTTCTTGGGCGATGCCTATGCCCGAGTCTTTTACCGTAACAAGAATACTATCATGATCAATATCTGACCGAACGATGATCTGCGACCCTTTAGCCGAATATTTTGCAGCGTTAGATACCAGGTTGCTCACCACCTGTTCCAGGCGGTAATGATCGCCCGTATAGCGGATATGCGTATTGTTTTCGAGCACGATCTCGTAGCCGGGTAAGGTTAACCTGGCACTTTCAGCGGCTTCTTCTATCAGCTTACCGAAATCAAACTCTTCCATCACGTAGGTCATCTTTCCGGCATTTATCCGGGTAACATCCAGCAAGTCGTTGATCAGCCGCTCGAGCCTGTTCACATAATCAGATGATTTTTTGACGAAAGGCTCCAGCTTTTCAGGATCTTTCACGCGTTGCAGCAACTGGTTAAACGCCTTGATGCTGGTTAATGGCGTTTTCAGTTCATGGCTGACAATAGATATGAATTCATCTCTTTTCTGCTCATTGTCTTTCTGAAGATCGATATCGGTGTTGGTCCCTACCCATAACAAAATCTGACCGTCTTCAGTTAAGGGTAATGCGCGCATCAGGTGCCAGCGATAAATGTCATCCGAAAACATCAATCGCAACTCTGCCTGGAATTCCTCGCCGGTTTCGACCGAATGCTGCCATTTCGCTGTATATGATGGCAAGTCGGCCGGATGAATAAACCGCTCCGGTCCGCCTTTAACTATTTCTGTTGACGGCAACCCAAAATTGCTGCAAACCACGTCGTTCACATAGTTCAATCTTCCCTCTGGAGTTGCCGTCCATACCTGCTGCGGAATCGCATTGAGCAAAAATCTGAATCGTCCCTCACTGATTTCGAGGTCATTTATCGTTTTTTGCAGGTTTGCCTGAGTCTGCATCAACTCTTCATTAGTGGCAGCCTGTTCTTCATTGGCGGCCTCCAGTTCTTCATTAGCCGAAGTAAGTTCCTCGTTTGTAGCTGCTATTTCTTCGTTAGCGGCAGCAATTTCTATTTCAAAAGTCTTCTGCTCATGAATATCGGTACTTGTACCTACCCATAAGGTTACCTGGCCCTCTTCGCGTTTATGGGCAGTAAACCGGCTGAGATGCCACCTGTAAGCGCCGTCGTAACGCAGCAGGCGATGCTCCATTTCCATCTCAGTCCCATCTTTTATCGCTTTTGGCCACAATATCTGCGCTTCAACCAAATCATCAGGATGAATGAAATCCCATATCTTTTCTCTCAGGATTTCGAAGCCTTCGATGCCTGTGTAATCGTGCCATTGCTGATTGTAATAGGTTGCACGACCGTCCGGGCCCGATGTCCACATTTTATGGGGTATCGCATCGAGTAAGAACCGAAACCTTTCCTCGCTTTCTTTTCGCAGGGCGATCTCGTTTGCCGCCTCCTCATTCAGCCGGGTATTTTCGAGCGACAGACTGATGAGGTTGGCAAAATTGAGTGCGAATGCCAGGTCCTCCTCATCAAAGTGGTTATCGGGGCGCGACGATATAAAATTAACAAGGCCGCTAACCTTACCGTCTTTCCACATGGGCGCCATGATCACCGAATGCATACCGATCTTTTTTACCTCCGCCCGTTGTACAGGATCGGGTACTACAAGGTCGATCATCTGTTCGGTGACCACCGGGACAAAACCAGGCTGACCCGTTTTGATAACAATAGCAGGGCCGGTATTACTGTTCAGATCAGCAGGGTAATTTTTACGATACCTGTAAGCCCATTCAATCTTGCCGGGATCTTCATGCTCCAGCAGGATCAGTTCAAGATGGTTATCCCTGATTGTATCAACTGTGAACCAGGTGGCAAATGTCGGCACGATGAATTGCGCGATCTGTTTCAGTGCGGTTGGGGTATCCCTGATTTTGGCAAGGGCCGTCGATGCTTTGTTTAAATATGAAAACAGGTCTTCCTTCTTTTTAAGACCGGATATATCGCGTATAAAAAGATAAGTGCTGGTATGGTCTGCGTCCGGACGGTAAACACAGGAACTGATCAAAGCCCATTTTGTCCAGGCTGATACCTTTATTTTGAACTGCTTATCGGTAAACTCCTCACCCTTCTTCAAAAGTGCCTCGTTTGACTTAGCGGGATCGGGATCTTCACAAAACTCAAATAAAGTTTTGCCAACTATATCCCCGGCTTCGAGACCCCAAATGGCAAGCGCGGCATTGTTGGAATAATTGATCACCCCTGAAGCATCAGCACAAAGTGTGGCAACCGGGCTGTGATCATAGGCCCGCTGAAGACTTTGATGATCGATGCCCTCAGCGGGCGCATGTTTATCCCCCGCTCGGCCCTTACCTGAACGAACGCCCCGATTACTCACAATAAGGCAGTTTTTTGTCCAATAAAATTAGGATTTATTATTTCGCATGAATGTCAGTCTGCAATCTTTTATTGCGGAAATGGCTTAAAATCAGGGAAGCACCGGCATTATATCGCAGACTTAGCTTATTTCAAAGCTCGTCATTATACCATAAAAAAA
>DASZWG010000054.1:0-4039 GCA_035546675.1 Mucilaginibacter sp.
AGAGGGCGGGGGGAGAGGTCAAAAAAAGCCCCGGTTTGCCGGGGCCTCAATTTATGCGCTACACTAATTCGTGTAATTCGTGTAATTCGTCTTTTTCGTGTAATTCGTGTTTATCTGTTCTTAAAGTATTTAAAATCTTTACCGATAAACCTTGCGCTTGCGCCCAGTTCTTCTTCAATGCGGAGCACCTGGTTGTACTTGGCGATCCTGTCCGAGCGCGAGATCGAGCCGGTCTTGATCTGTCCGCAATTGAGGGCCACGGCCAGGTCGGCAATGGTCGAGTCTTCGGTCTCGCCCGAGCGGTGGCTCATCACCGTGGTAAATCCGTTGGTCTGCGCCAGCGTAACCGCGTTGATGGTTTCGGTAAGCGAACCGATCTGGTTCACCTTCACCAGGATCGAGTTGCCCACGCCCATATCGATGCCCCGCTGCAAACGGGTTACATTGGTTACAAAAATATCGTCGCCCACTAACTGCAGCTTGCTGCCCAATTGATCGGTCAGCACTTTCCAGCCGTCCCAGTCGTCTTCCGACATACCGTCCTCGATCGAGATGATCGGGTATTAGGCGGCCAGTTCCGCCAGGTAAGCAGCCTGTTCGGCGCTGCTGCGGATAGCGCCCTTGTCGCCTTCAAATTTTTTGTAATCGTATTTCCCGTCAGCGTAAAACTCCGATGCGGCGCAATCCAGCGCCAGGCAAATGTCCACACCCGGTTTGTAACCGGCTTTTTCGATGGCCTTCAGTATGGTTTCGGCTGCATCTTCGGTCCCCGCGAAGGTAGGGGCAAAGCCGCCCTCGTCGCCCACGGCGGTCGACAGGCCGCGGTCATGCAATATCTTTTTCAGGTTGTGGAACACTTCCGAACCCCAGCGCAATGCTTCGGAGAACATCGGTGCGCCCACAGGCATGATCATGAATTCCTGGAAAGCGATAGGCGCATCCGAATGCGAACCGCCGTTCACGATGTTCATCATCGGGATGGGCAGCGTATTGGCGTTCACCCCGCCCACGTAGCGGTACAGCGACTGGCGGCTTTCCTGTGCGGCGGCTTTGGCCACGGCCAGCGATACGCCGAGGATGGCGTTGGCTCCCAGTTTGCCTTTGTTCTCGGTGCCGTCGAGTTCGATCATCAGCGCATCGATCGCATTCTGTTCGAACACATCCATGCCCTGCAGCTCCTTGCCCAGGATATCATTCACGTTCTCAACAGCTTTGAGTACGCCTTTACCCATATATTTGGTTTTGTCGTTGTCACGCAGTTCAACTGCTTCATGCGCACCGGTGGAAGCGCCCGAAGGTACGGCAGCACGCCCCAGCGCACCGTTTTCGGTCAATACATCAACTTCGACGGTGGGATTACCGCGCGAGTCGAGTATCTGGCGGGCATGCACATCAATAATTAAGCTCATCTTTTTTGAATTTTTAGGTATGGTTTCAAGATAGTGTCAAAAATACACTTATACTGTAATATTCTCCAAATATAATAATGATATTTACTTGAGGCCTAATTTACTTGAAGATTAACGAGGATTTAATATGGCCGGAAAGTCCGGAAGTCCGCATAAGTCCGGAAGATTCCGTCATCCGTCATTGTGCATCGGGCATTCGTAATATTGGCAAAGATCAAACAATGCCTAATCCCCAATGCCTTTAGTACAATGGACAAACTTCTGACTTCTGACTACGGACCTCCGGCTTCAAAACCTACTCCCACCTGAACGTCTTCACCGCTACGGCGTAAACGATGATGAACCAGATGCCCATAACGCCGAGCTGTGGCAATACGCCGCCCAGTGATACACCCTCGAAAGCCACGTTGCGCATGGCGGTATTGAGGTAGGTGAGCGGCAGGATATTGCTGATGCCCTGCAGCCATCCCGGGAAGGCGCTGGTTGAAAAGAAGGTGCCCGACAGCAGGAACTGCGGCAGGGTGACAATGTTGGCGATCGGCGGAACGGAGCTTTCATTTTTGGCCAGGCCGGATATGATGAAGCCGAAACCCATGAACACAATAAGCCCTATGGCCGACAGGATCAGCATATTGACGACGGTTGCGACGCCGTTGATGAGCGTGAAATTGAAAAAGTAATGCCCCACCAGGATGATGAACAGCGCGCCGATCCACGAGAAGATGAGCCGCGCGATGGCTTCGCCCAGCACAATGCTGTATTTTTTGACCGGCGTGGCAAAAAAGCGCTTGATCACCAGTGTAATACGGAGGCTGAGAAACACGAATGCGGTGCCAAATACCCCGCTGCTGAGCAGCGAGAAGCCGAGCATGCCGGGCAGCAGGAAGTCGATGTAATTGTATTTACGGCCGTGGATGGTGGTTTCATTCAGGTCGACTATCGGCGATGGCCCCTTTTGTGCCGGCCGGTTTGCATTATAGGCGATATTGGTCAGGATCATTCTGAAAATATTGCCTTTGTCGCCTGATGCGGTGCTGTAAGTGGTATGGACGGTAATATAGGGCGGAGTGGTGCTTTGTTTAATATCGATAATAGCGGCAAGGTCGCCTTTGGAAAGATTTTTCTGCATTTCGGCAGTGCTTTCGCTGGTGATCAGGTTCGCTACCTGGTGGGATTTAAGTCCACGGTAAAACTGGTTGGCCGTATCGCAGTCTTTGGCAACACCCACATCGGCGGTAATGGCCCTGTTGCCGATATTGGCGAACACGACGATGAATACCAGCGGGAAGGCCAGGCTGAACACCACCGCCGACGGACTGCGCAAAATAGAACGGAAACTGGCTTTGGCGATCGCCATCGTCGCGCGAAAATTGCTGTATGGTTTTTTGTTATCGGTCATTGGGCATTTGTCATTTATTGGCCTCACCCCTCCCTCTCCAAAGGAGAGGGAGTTAAAGTCATTTTTAATAGGTTTACTATATTAAGCAGCCCCGCTAATCAAGTTCCTCTCCTTTGGAGAGGGATTTAGGGTGAGGCTCCTACTCCTCCCTCCATTCCTTCCCGGTCATGCTGATGAACACGTCCTCCAGGTTGGCGGGCTTTACTTCTTTTTTGCGCTCAAAGCCGGACGATACCAGCTTATCGATAAAATTATCGGGCGTATCGATGCCGATGATATGCCCCCCGTCTATAAACGCCACACGGTCGCACAACACCTCGGCTTCGTCCATATAATGCGTGGTGATCACCACGGTGGTTCCCTTGTCGCGTATCTCGCGGATCAGGTCCCACAGGTTACGCCTTGCCTGGGGGTCAAGGCCGGTGGTAGGCTCGTCCAGGAAGATGATGCGCGGATCGTTGATGAGCGTGGTCGCGATGGAAAAACGCTGTTTCTGCCCGCCCGAAAGATCCTTGTATTTAGCCTTTGATTTTTCGACCAGCGCCACTTTTTCGAGCATTTCCTTCGGTGTTTTGCTGATGCCGTAGAGACCCGAGAACAGTACGATCAGTTCCGACAAATTCAGGTTGGGATAATAGCCCGCCGCCTGTAATTGTACGCCGATGCGTTTTTTGATGCTGCCGGTATCGTGATCCAGCGAAAAGCCGTCGACGGTGATCTCGCCGGAGGTTTTGTCGCGCAGGGTTTCGATGATCTCGAGTGTGGTGGTTTTCCCCGCTCCGTTCGGCCCCAGCAGGCCGAATATCTCCCCCTCGTACACTTCAAAGCTGATGTCATCGACCGCGGTGAAATCACCGTATTTTTTGACCAGGTTCCTGACCGAAATGATAGGTTGTTTGGACATGTTGTAAAAATGGGATAGAAAATCGGAATATCCATAAACTTTTCGGTGAATGACAGGATTTTTACGGTGGACCCCTCTAAATCTTCCCGAAGGGGAGACTTTAAATCCGTCGTTCTAACGCGAACTGATGATGATCACCCTTTCCTTTTTACCCGGCAGACTGATATTTTTTAAAGTGACCTTTTGATCGGCTGCAGTTACCATGCCGCCGGATGTTGTCGAGAGATCATTCGGGTCGAAATATTCGACCGAATAACTTTTACCGCCCGCCGCAAACGAGACAGGCGCCGTAATGCTGCCATCCGTATTGTTCAGCAGGTAAATAAA
>DASZWG010000055.1:0-3370 GCA_035546675.1 Mucilaginibacter sp.
AAAGCATCTGCGTGAGTTTAAAGCCATAGCGCCAGGCGCCCGTATCCTGCTGGTCGACGGCGAAATGTTCTCGTGGTATGGCAGCAGACTGCTGCATGCGCCTGAGTATTTCCAAAGCCTGGCTTTCAATCAGTGAAATCAATATTAACGATCGGTGTAATCATTACTAAAAAATAATCGGTGAAATCCAATCAAAACTTTATCTTTGCCGACCAAAAATCCTGAAAAGCGGAAGTGGCGTAATTGGTAGCCGCACCAGACTTAGGATCTGGCGCCTCACGGCGTGGGGGTTCGAGTCCCTTCTTCCGCACTTGTAAATAGAAAGCGGCCTGTCCCGGACAGGCCGCTTTCTATTTTATTCAGGTTTGGTCACTGAACTTATGAGTGTCGGAGATTTGAATTTCTTTATCGGGCAGGAAAGTGTTTGAATGGCCGGTGCGAAAAAACTTCTCTCTTGAACAAGGCAAAGCACAGTGAGAAATCTCCCCATCTGTATGTAAAAGAGCCTCCTCAAGAACTGAAGGTTTTTTTATTTAACGTTATGCTTTTCTTGAAATGTCAGTTGCCGCGTAATATTCGATGTTGTTTGAAGCGCCTTCATCAAGCCATTTGGCAACCTTATTCATAGGCATGGTAATATAGTTGGTATGTATAGCCAATAAGAATGCATGAGTTGTTAAAGTAAGAGGTATTATATTTTTTAGCTTGGGGTCCTTGTCCTTCATGTAATCTTCGTAATGAATCCAATGGTATTCTAATACTGCGTTTCGCCGTATAACCTCTCCGACATAAGCGCCGCACCACACAATCACATTTTGATATTCAATACTTGAATCATCTAAAGGATTTTGATAAAGGAGCTTTAAATAACTATCAATTTCCTTCAAACTTTCGGGTGTATAATTTAAGAGTGAGATTTTTAGCTTATCGCGATGGGGTATATCTCCGTCACCCACCATAATACCTAAAAAAGCATCCGAAAATTGACTAAACATTTCATCCAGATAATTATTCGCCATAGCAAAAATGCTTTTTATTATAGTTAGATACCGATCAAGTTAGTAAATTCAGAACAAGATAATAGACGAAATTTTTTTTGCAAAATCAAAATTATCATTTGGTTCTCAGCAAGATGTGCGCAAGGAGTTTAATCCTGATATCTTCTTCCGCACTTGTAAATGAAAAGCGGCCTGTCCCGGATGGATGGTCTCTTTTTTATATCTGTCCCGACACCCAATCCTCAAATTCCTCCATGCTATAAAACAGCCAGTCAGGATTGAGTTCCAGCAGTTTTTCGGGACTGGCCGTAGTAGCCCAGGCGGCTGAGGCGATGGGGACGCCAGCTTGCTTGCAATATAAAATATCGCTGGGTGCATCGCCTACATAAAGCGTTTCGGACGGATTGGCGTTCAAACGGGCAAGTACCCTGCGAATGCCATTCATTTTATCGGGGCCATGGGGCGAGCCGGTTTCCAGTATGCCGAAATATTTCTCCAGGCCGAATTGCTTTAAGGATATCCGCGTGCTGTGTATCCCTTTGCCAGTCACCATAGCTAATTGAACATTTCTTTCAGCCAATGATTCCAGCAATTCAGTTACGCCGGGAAAAGGAGCGGGGCAGGTGTAATGCAGTCTTTCGTAATGTTCCAGGTAGGCTTTTACACCGGCTTCTTCGTGCTGAGGTACCAGTTTCCGGATCGTGCCTTCTTCGGAAGGGCCGAAAGTCGCCACGATCTCTTCTTCGGTCAGTTCGGCCCGCAGCAATGGCTCTATGCTTTGCTTAAATGCGGCGATGCACAGCGGCAGCGTATCCGCAATGGTTCCGTCGAGGTCGAATACGATGGTTTTGAACTTCATAAAAGGGGTTTGCAGATGTTACCACAGAAGTTTCAGCCCGGCTGAACGATATGGCAGCATGTTCCTGTCCTTGCTGATAAGCGTCAGTTCCTGCTTTAATGCCTGCCGTATCAGCATCTTATCAAAGGGGTCTTTATGATCGCCCATTGCCGGTAACTGATGATACGACGATGCTTCAGAAGGTAACAGCGGGATCAAAACGAAACCGCTTGCCGCAACAAGGCCGGGGAGATCATCGGGCATAAATCCGCTGATATCCAATTTGCCGAGTGAATATTTCAGGCTGATCTCCCAAAAACTTACCGCGCTCACCATGATCTCATTACCGGTGTTTTCAATAGTTTGCCTGGCTAAAGCGGAAAGTTTGCTTTCATCGGTAATTGCCCATAGAAAAGTATGGGTATCGAGCAGGTAATTCATGACCCCAGGAACTCCTCTTCTGTTATCTTAAAATCAGGCTGGAATACCACGGAAGCTTTTCCCTTCAGTATGCCTAATTTGCGTTTGGTCATATTCACCGGCAATTCAGGTAAAAAGTAACCGACAACTTCTTTCTTTTTGCCAAAAGTAACCGCTATTTTCTCTCCGCCTTTTACCTGTTCGATCACGTCAGAAAAGTGAGTTTTAAATTCGCCCACGCTCATTTTTTTCATAAACGATCTTTTTTAGCAAAAATAGATTTTATTTGTCAAGTTGTCAAGAAAACGCGATTCAAAAATACAGCTTCACCATCTCGCGCCAGTAGCGCGGGCGGTGTGCATACCCTTCCCACACATACAGATGATTGGGTATGCCCTTGCCCCAGAGCAGGTTGCTCATTTCGTAGTTATTGGCCAGGAAGGGGTCGGTTTCGCCGATGGCAAAGATGAATTCGATCCGGCGGATGGTATCCAGCAGGCTTTCATCGTACATATTGGAAATAAACTGTACAGGAGTATTAAAATAAATATCCTCATTGTGGTAGCCATCGAACAGGTCCCTGAATTCATCGATATTCCGCGTCAGGTCGTAGCGTCCGCTCATGCAAACGGCCTTTCGGAAGAACTGCGAATGTTTGAGCGACAGGTTGAGCGCGTGGAAAGCGCCCATGCTGCACCCGGCAACGCCAAAATCGCCGCCGTGATTTTCCTGCTGCATCAGCGGTATCACTTCATCCAGGATATACCTTTCGTATTCCAGGTGCCGTTTAATACGGTCTGAAGGTGGTATGTCCTGGCAGTAAAAACTTTCGGCATCGATCCTGTCGACACAAAAAAGCTGCAGCTCTCCGTTGCTGATTCGGTCGTTGAGCGCTTCCACAAGGCCCCAGTTCTCGTAATCAAAGAACCTGGCCATGCGGGTGGGGAAGAACAGCACGGCCCTGCCCGCGTGCCCGAAAACGAGCAATTCCATATCGCGCCGCAGCGCGGGACTGAACCATTTGTGATATTCCCTGTTCACGGTTTCAGGCCGAAAATATCAGCAGTCAATATTACCGTAAAATAAAAATAAGATTAACGATTGATATACTCGC
>DASZWG010000056.1:0-3732 GCA_035546675.1 Mucilaginibacter sp.
GGCTAATGGTTCGCGTGTATACGGTTTGGACGGCATGTATGGCACAGGGCCGAACTCAGGGCAAATGAACATCCGCCCCTGATGATGCTGAATGATCCTGTCCCACCAGTCAAAGAAATATTCCAGGTGAGCTTTCCATTCCGGGGCCGCGGGATCGTTAACCTGTGGGGCGTGCTCATGGCCGATGCGGGCGTGTATGTAGCGCACACGGGGTAAAACCTGCGCAATGATTTCCTGCTGATCCTGCAACATGCTTTCGGATACATTACACCAGTGAGAGAGGTCGGCCGTCAGTTGCAGATCAGGGAAAGCCTCCAGATAAGCGAGCGTGGTTTTAGCATGAAAGGCAAAGCGGCCACGGTGTGTCTCGTGATAAACCGGGATGCAGGTATCATTGGTAAAATCATCGATCACCTGTATCACCCGGCAATTGTCATCGAATGAAAAATAGTCCTTACCCGTATGCGAATTGATAAAAAGAGGCCTTAGTGTGGCTATCGTTTCGAGATTTTTCTCCAACCTGCCGATATACTGGTCAACCGATTCAGCGGCGGGAGGCAGCCATTGCTGCGCAACAAAAATAGAATCATTGGCATGCAAACATCCGGCGATCTGCTTGATCTTTTCGCCTGATGCGGCCACGTTTACTTCCAGACCGCTATAGCCTTCGCTCTTTAAATCAGCAATAGCGGCTTCATCCACTTCCTTTTTATTTCCCCAATGGGTTTTGATATAGATAATTTGGGACGGCATAATTCATGATAAAAATAAAAAAAGCCTGTTCAAAATATCATTGAACAGGCGTAAAGACTTTGATCAGGATCATTTTACAGTTTCACCTCACCCCATCCTTTGCGGTATTCACGGCGGATGAACTGGTTGGCGGGTTCGTAATTGGTCACCTTCATGTTCTCGCCGTCCCATTTCAGGGCCTTGTAACGACCGCTGAACTGGTAGCGTTCCTGGTCGCCGTAAACCGGGTCTTTATATTTGATCTTTTGCTGTATGTCGAAGGTGCGCAGCAGCAGATTACCCATCAGTACGGTCTCCGTCAGCGGACCGGCATAGCCCACGAAAGGCGAATCCACCTCCATTTTACCATAACCGGCAAGGCATGCATCGATCCACTGCCACCAGTGACCATCCATGCCTCCTTCCACACGCGGGTATTTTTCGGGAACCTTTATATCCGCATTCAGCGACAAAGGCAGCAAACGCGGGTGGCTCCCACCCCATCCGCACGATATTTTACCTTTGGTACCGATGAACAAGGTACAGCCCTCGAAATCGTTTTCTCCGGGCCAGTCGCCTAAAGCTTCGTTCTGGTTTACGTCAGGATCAAGTTCATCCAAACGTTCGGGCGTTATGCCGCCGTCCATCCAGTACAGGTCGAGGTCGTCGCCGTTTTTCAGCTTGAATTTGAACTTGATCGAGCTTGAAACGGGCCCGCTGTCAGGGTAAACGCCTTCTTTGAATATCCCGCTGTAAACGGTGCTTGCGCTGCCCGATACTTCAGTTGGATAACCCAGTTCGAGCAATTTGAACGGGGGACCCATGATATGGCAGCCCATATCACCCAAAGCGCCGGTACCAAAACGCCACCAGCCACGCCAGTTGAACGGCACCAGGTTATCGATATAATCGACATATTCGGCCGTTCCGAGCCAAAGGTCCCAATTCAGTTCTTTCGGAACCGGCGGTTTAGCGGTGGGCCATTGTATGCCCTGGGGCCATACGGGGCGGTCGGTCCAGCAGTATACTTTTTTGATATCACCGATCAATCCCGCCTCGAACCATTCGCGCAGCGTACGCATACCATCGCACGAAGCGCCCTGGTCGCCCATTTGGGTCACTACCTTATATTTTTTGGCAGCTTCGGTCAAAACGCGGGCCTCGTAAATATCGTGCGTCAGGGGCTTTTGCAGGTACAGGTGTTTATTCAACTGCATAGCGCTTAGCCCAACGATCGCATGGTTATGATCGGGGATCGCTACGGTTACCGCATCAAAATGCTTGCTTTCTTTATCGAACATCTCACGCCAGTCATGATAAAATCCTGCCTTCGGGAATTCCTTGCGTCGCGGAGCTGCCCCGCGGTCGTCCACATCACACAGGAAAGCGATCTCGGCATTTTTCTTGGGTGCAGTTGCGTAGTGATGAATATCGTTTTCGGCTTCACCGCTGCAGCCTACGGCAGCTATGTATAATTTATCGCTTGGGGCAGTATAACCTTTACCCAATACAAACCGGGGAACGATATAAAACCCCGCTGTAGCTAAGGCTGATTTCTTGATGAACTCGCCGCGCGTGAGGGTTGGTTTATCTTCTTTTTCGTTTTCCATACCGATCGTTATTTTTTACTAAGTGGTTTTACCGAAACTTCCTTAAAAAATACGACATCGCTGTCGCTGTGGTTCTGCAAACCGATATATCCTTCGTTCGGACGGCGTCCGCGGTAAGGTTCAAAATCGAATTTGCGCGGCGGCGTTGGCTGTCCTTCGGTGTAATCGGTCACTTTCTGGCCGTTCACCGTTACGATGGTACGGGGACCGTCGAGCGTTATCACCATTACATTCCATTGCGGACCGGGTTTACCGGGTTTGGCCAGCGGTTTGGTCAGCGAATAAAGCGTACCGGTTACGTGGTACTCATTTTCCCCCGAAGTTTCGGGATGATTATCGATCTGTACTTCGTAACCGTAAAATACGGGCATCCAGGGTTCGCGCGGCTCGATGGGGATGCGGATAAACACACCCGAGTTGCTGTTAGCTTTCTGCATCCGGTATACCACGCGGATCTGGCAGTTGCCGAATTTCTCCTTTGTCCAGTACAGCAGACCCATACCACCGTGGCTGCCGGTCACGCCGTCCTTAACATACCTGCTGCCGGGGCCGACCATTTTCCAGCCATTGAGGTCCTTACCGTCAAAAAGCTGGCGCCAGCCTGTTTCGTCTAATTTTGGCGGCGGCGGGATCGAATCCTGCGCAAAGGCGCTTACGCCGATCAAAAGCAACAAACACATGAGCCCGAAGCTCAAACATTTGGAAAACTGTTTTTTCATCATGATTTTTTATAAAAATTGCCGCGCTGCAGAGGGCAAAACGGCCGGGTTAATAATTGAAAGAGCAATTTAGGGATAATTTGAAAAAGCGGATAAGATTGTATGAAAAATTTTACCCTTCCGGCTGTGATTTTACGAGGTGTCCGCAAGTACAAACCCGTTTCGGATGTTCTTATCAGATTGATCGCCGTATCGGGCTCTGATCTCCGGCAAGTCCTAAAAAATTAAAAAGAGTCAGCGTTAGTTGCTTTAATCTTTTAACTTTACATTTGGTTTGAACGTGCAAAGTAAGGATGCCGACTAAAGAGAACAAGTTTAAAACAAACACCATCAGGGATAATACCCGGCCTGACAGATCATCGTCGAAAAGCGAAAAGGAAAAACCGTCGAAAACAAAACAGGAAAAGCAGCCTTCGTTCAACCTGGGTGACGGACGCCTGGCCAAAATTACAGGTCTTTTCCTGCTCATACTATCCGTCTTTTTCCTCATTGCCTTTACATCGTACCTGTTTACCTGGCAGCAGGACCAAAGCTATGTTTCTGCCGCAAACGGCGGCTGGCACAACCTGTTCAAAACACAGCAGGAACTGATGGATGCCGGTATCAAGAACCCGGTTGTCGAAAACTGGCTGGGTAAGTTCGGCGCATTGCTGGCCAACCAGTTCATTTTT
>DASZWG010000057.1:0-3808 GCA_035546675.1 Mucilaginibacter sp.
CTACCATTGTAAGGTAAACTTATAAGATTAATTAACTAATTATGCTTACAGATAGTACCCGTCAACTCGCTACCGATCTGCGTACCTCGATGACCAGGCTGGTGAAGAAATTAAGGAAAGAGTCCGTAACCGGGCAGTTGCTTTCGCTTACCGAACGATCGGTTATGGCCATGCTGCAAAACAAAAAGATGCTGCCCGGTGAGCTTGCGTCGGCCGAAAAAATAACCAATCAATCCATGTCGCAGATACTGGCGCACTTGCAGGAGCTTGGTTTTATCAATCGGGAGACTTTGGATTCGGATAAACGGAAGGTGCTGATATCGTTAACCGATACAGGGGAAAAAACACTGATGCGGGTACGCAGCGAAAGAGATGAATGGCTGACAAAGGCCATCGGCGAAACCTGCAGCAAAGAAGACCAGCACGTGTTGCGGCAGGCTGCTGAAGTACTGGTAAAGCTGGTCGATTTTGACTAAAGGCGGTTAGTTACTAACCTGTGATGATTGATTTATATGGAGATTACAACATTCAGCGCATTTAAAAGCCGTAACTACCGGCTGTATTTTATGGGGCAATCGGTGTCACTTATCGGGACCTGGATGCAGAAGACGGCTGTAAGCTGGGTGATCTACACACTTACGCATTCCACGTTTATGCTTGGTCTTACGCTTTTTGCAAGCCAGTTTCCTTCATTTTTATTTTCACTGCTGGGCGGCGTAGTGTCCGACAGGTATAACCGTTTCCGGGTTTTGCTGACCACGCAGGTAGCATCCATGCTGCAGGCCACTGTACTCGCGGTACTTATACTGGCAGGGCATTATTCGGTTTGGGGCATCCTTACACTTTCTGTTGTGCTGGGCATCATCAATGCCTTCGACGTACCCGCCAGGCAGGCGCTGGTTTATGAGATGATAGATGACAAAAAATATTTACCCAACGCACTTGCGCTCAATTCATCTATGGTCAACCTGTCCAGGCTGATCGGACCCGCTATAGCGGGATTTGTGCTTGAAAAACTGGGTGATGGCATCTGCTTTGCACTCAACGCAGCCAGTTTTTTAGCGGTTATTGGGTCTTTATTGATGATGAGACTACCAAAATATGTGAAGGAAATACGGGAAAAGAATGTTTTTGGCGAACTGCGCGAAGGCATGGTTTATCTCAAAAATACCCCTTCCATTGCTTTTGTTATCCTCATGCTCGGGCTGTCCAGTTTATTTCTGCTGCCGTTCAGCACCTTATTGCCGGTATATGCAAAAGATATTTTCAAGGGTACGGCGTCGACTTTTGGCGTCATCGACAGTGTGATAGGCCTGGGCGCCTTTGGAGGGGCCATTTTCCTGGCCTCGCTGTCGGCAGGCACTAATCTGAGAAAAGTACTTGCCGTCAATACCCTGATCTTTGGGGCGGGTCTTATTTTGTTTTCGCACGAGGGCAATTATCCGCTGGCGCTGGTTTTTGCAATGGTTTCGGGCTTCGGCATGTTATCGCAGGTAACGGTTAGCAATACCCTGATACAAACCACAGTCGAGCATCACATGCGCGGAAGGGTGATCAGTTACTTTGCTATGGCATTCTTTGGTATGCAACCCCTGGGCGGACTTTTGATCGGTTCGATATCCAAATGGATCGGGACACCTGATACCATGCTGGCCGAAGGGGTATTCGGTTTACTTTTAGGCTTCCTGCATTTCCGTTTCCTGAGAAGAGAACGATTAAAAAAGCAGATCGGAATGCAAAATGTGCAGCCTTTACAAACAGTTTAGAAAAAACTTAATTTTTAAGTCCATTTAAAAAGCTATAGTAGGCGGTTTTTTTTCTATAAAAATTGTCAAACAGTAATGGCCAATCTTTTTGCTTTAAAAGAAGGGGGATCCAACTGTCAGCATCGCTGAACTCCCAGGTTGTTATACCATAGCGCTGCGCCGGGGGTACCGTGCTGATGTAGGTTTGTGCGACAAACCTGTACTTAGCCGCTTGCTGCGATTGCAAAGCGCTCGTATAAACAATATTAGGATCGTTATTTGGGTTTACGGATATATCCAGTTCAGAAATGTGAATTTTAAGCCCGGTTGCCGCTAATTTCTGCAACGCCGCTTGTATAGCATCGTTTCCGGTATTAATATTAATGTGCATTTGCATACCCAACCCGTCAATCGGTATTCCTCTTTTTTTAAAATCGTTTACCATGGCAATGATCGAATCGAGCTTCGGCGTACTCCATTCCTGTCCGTAATCGTTATAAAATAAAATCGCGTTAGAATCAGCTTCGTGAGCGTACTGAAATGCCCTGGCAATATAATCGGGTCCCAGGTGTCTGCGCCAGATGCTGCCGTCACCCGGGTTTATATCCTGGTTGCGTAATGTACCGTCATCGCGGAAGGCCTCGTTAACAACGTCCCAAGAGGCAACCTCCCCCTTGTAATGAGCCACTTCGGTTTGGATATGAGTTTTGAATAAATTTTCCCAGGCAAGGGAGTCGCCCTGAAAATTGAGCACCCAGTCGGGGAGGGCGATGTGCCATATCAGATTATGCGCATGCACACGCATGTTGTTCTGCATCGCAAATGCCACAATGTAGTCCCCGTCGGCATAGTTAAAAACGCCCTGTTGGGGTTCGATCCAGTTAAATTTTAACTCATAATCCGAAGTCACGCTATTGAATTGCGTAACCAGCGTATTCCGGTAACTATAGTTATTTTTTATGCTGCCGGAAACTACCGCAGAGCCAATTGGAAATGAGGCAACTGATTTTAGTGTTTCAGATGGCTGTGCCGGCACACTTTTCTTTTCGCAGCTTACCAGCAGTAAAAGCAGGTTCGCAAAGAATGCTAAAAAGAAATTTATTTTTGATGTGTTACCCATTGTTTAAAGGTAAGCTTTTGGATGCCGGTTTGTTTCAAATTGAAAATACAATTGATATATTTGCAACCCTGCTTTCGGGATGTAGCGTAGCCCGGTATCGCGCCAGCATGGGGTGCTGGAGGTCGTCGGTTCAAATCCGGCCATCCCGACAAAACAACAAAAAGCCTTGACGCCAGTCAGGGCTTTTCTGTTTTCAGAATGGGGCAAATTCATTTGACCGTATGATGAAAACAAAAAAACCGCGCACGAAGTGCGCAAGGATTCTGATGGGTTTTATTCCTCCCCGCTCCCGGACCGCCTTTGGCGATCCGGCCGTCTCGACAAGACGAGGAAAACTTTTACCCGCCAGTTGACGGTGTGCATTTTTATTCTTGCAGAGAAAATATTTAAGGGCTGTGTAACTTTAGTCAACCATTAATCGGCTTACAAACCCGGTTCGTGATCCAGCAGCCTGTGTGTTCTTCTCCCGTATCTTTCTGCTCTTACAAAATCCGTTTCAGCATTGCCGAATGACGGGAATTCGTGCTCGACGGGCCGGTTCACATCATGCTCTTCACTATAGGATGGAGTAGTAGTTTCTTCCACATTGTCCGGTTCACTTTGAAGCGGGTAAGCTGAAGGCTGCTTGCCGGGTTTTGCACTCTTTTTTTGATTTTTCGTTTTCATGGCTTTAATATTTTTCTGTTTCAGTAATAAACTATATTACAATTTTCGGCAACATCGGCCAGCTAATAAATGACGCAGGGCACAGGTTGATTTGTTTCTTATCACACTTTATCATTTAACGTTTTCCGGAATATTAAAAGTACTCCCTGATTTGTAAAAATAAAGTGATATATAAGGAACCTGTAAAGCCGTTTTCCGGTGTCTTCCGCGTAAAAATCTTTGTATTTTGTAATAAGTTGAAAGTCAAGCATGGCCAGTATTTTTATTTCTAAAAAAG
>DASZWG010000058.1:0-5397 GCA_035546675.1 Mucilaginibacter sp.
TCTGCAGTTCGTAATGTATTTCTATCGATTTTCTTCTTAATTCCTCAATTCGCACCAGGTTAAGACCTGCTCTCAGCTTCATTATCGCATCCCTGTCCTCTTCGTGCGCCGTACTTAGCGTATCTACATGCTCATGTATCATTGCTGTGGCGATCAGATCGAGCTTGGGATAATAAAAGGTACCTGAATTGCCTACCCCGGTTTCTTTGCGGTAACCTACACTTTCGGCCATGGCAACTGTATATTGAGCGCACAGTGCGAAAAGTGACTTCAAACCAATCTGGGTTGAAATAGCAACAGCAGCCCTCGTCAAAAAAATGCTGCCTATGCCGTACCCCGCTATCTCGCGTGAATTCCATAGCCCGCATATCTCACCCGTGCCGTGCTGTGCATATTGCCACACCAGGCCAAAGATCGACTGGTCCATTGCACCTGTGGCTTGTTCAATAGGCAATGGTTCACTCCCTCCGGCAACATGCACACGTGCTCCGCCATACACCTTCTCCCCATCCAGCGACTCGACAATAATAACAAAGGCAGCAGGGTTCATTGTCCATTCGTTACGCGACGAGGTGACCTTATGCACGCCGATACTTGTCAAGACGTGTTCGTGCCCTTGTACGAAGAGAGCACACGCTTCCGGATCATCAATAGCTCTGAAAGCCCTCAGTCTCACGACGGGTTTTTCAATGCTTAAACCATGGGCCATTTTATATTAGGGTCAGTAAAATGCAGCGCTAAATTAAGGCAAATACGGTCTTAGTTACTGAAAAATAATTATTAAGCAATAAAAAATTTCTTATTAGTTTTAAATAGCCGGGGTAGTAAACTCAAATATACGGAGTTATATTTCTTTAATATCCGAAGGTTTTATCCAACCTTCAGTGCCGTTGGCCAGGCTTATCCTGATCCAGCCGTTGCTTTGGTCAAGCACGTTCACTTTTGTGCCGTCATGAATGACAAAAAGCGTAGCAGCTTTTGCTTCAGGGCTGCTCTTTACGTTCACTGCGCCGCTGAAAACAATAGCCTGCTGATGACTGTCAAAATAACTTAGTTGTCGGTTGGCAACAAAGATCGATAGCAAAGCGCAAAAGAAAAAGAGAATAGCTGTATAAAATGAAGTTTTTTTGATGCCGACCGAACCCGCGAAAAAATACAGGATCAGCACGCCCGAGCCCAGCAGTGCCAGGATGACACTCCAGGCGGCTAATGTGTTGACCGAAAAGCTGAGAATAATGTCTTTCCACCATTTACTGAGGAAGAATTCGGGTGCTTCTTCTACTTTGTCAATGGTTTTAAGCCCGGCATATTTCAGGTTGAAATTGATGTCTGCGTCACCCGGGGAGAGCTTATGCGCTTTTTCAAAATACAAAATAGCTGAAGGAATATCCCCTTTCTTGTAACTCGCGTTACCCATATTAAAATACACAGCCGCCGACCGGTAACCGTCATTTACGATCTGCCGATAAACGGTTAATGCATTGCTGTATTTGCCTTTTGCATAAAGATCATTCGCTTTGGCAAAAAGGCCGCTTGCTGCATCATCGGCAAGTGACAGCATCGGCAAAACAAGCCATACTGCAAAAAATAATACCTTAACTATCCTGCTAAATTTCATTTTCAATATCACTGATGATACCTTTTGCTCTTTCAAATACTTCCTTTTCCGAAATATGGTTTACAGGAGCATACCGGGCCATTTCACATAAATCGAGCGTATCGAGCAGCCTGCCTGTCAGCCCGGGTTTAAGCGACCTGGCTTTTAACGCGCCCGCAATAGTTTCTCTATCAAGGTTGGCATATTGTATATTGAGCTTATCGCTCAGGTAGCCGTACAAACCTTTGGACACGTCCTCGTAAAAACTTTTCGAATTACCCGCCTGCAATTGCTTTTGCGCACTGGCCAGGTGCTTTGCCGCAAGCTTGCCTGCCCGGCGGCTCCTTACCCTCACCAGGTCGCTGTTATTCTTGATCAGCCGGTTACGGTAAACAAAAGCGCCGTAACAAGCTGCCGGACCAGCCAGCAACAGAACATAGTACAAAGCCGATCCGAAAAATATCCCTCCCTGCCTGATCATGCCGGTATCTTCGGTTTTTATGTACCGGATATCCTGGCCAAGCATCTTGATATCTTCTTTATCGGCGTCGGAAAATGCGGTTACATTACTTTCGGCCGAGCCTTTATCTACCTTGATGTGAAAGCTCCTTGTCGCAAGGTTCACATACCTGCCCGTAGACGGGTTGAAATAAGAGAATTTGAGCGGATCGATATTGAAATCCCCCTGGTGGCGAGGGATCAGCAGGTAGCTATAAGACCTGCTTCCTGAAAGGCCGCTTCCGTCTTCCGTAACGGTATCGGTTATTTTCGGGTCGTATTTTTCAAAGTCGGGCGGGAAATTCACATTCAGATTGTTCAGCAGCTTAATATTGCCCGACCCGGTGAGCTTTACCCGATAATTTAACGCGTCATTCGCCTTCAGCTCTGTTTTGTCAACCGAGCTTTCGATATTGAACTTACCAACCGCGCCCGCAAAACTTTCCGGCTTGCCGGCCTCGGGCAGCGGTTTTACATGTATCGTTACCGGTAAGCTTTTGGCTTTATAGTTCACCTCTTTAAAATTACCGAAGAACTGGTCCATAAAATCACGCGACGGAACCTGCACCCTCACTACGAATGTCATTCCCAATGGATCGATGGTAAGATTCCCGGCGTGCTCGGGGAACAAAATGGTCTGCTTGATATCGGCCACATTGTATTGTCGTCCTTCATAAGTCTCAACTCGCCATTGGGTTTGTTGCCCCTGTTTTACATCTTCGCTCCAGAAACCGTTCAGCGATGGTATAACATCCACCTGGCTGTCTTCGATACCGACGCTTGTGTATACCTTATACGTGACGATCAACTGCTGCCCCTGGTACACATTCGTTCTGTCAACGTCCGCTTTAATAAATAATGATTTTGCGAGATTAACATTAGCCGATGCAGCCGAATTATCAGGCGGCCCGGCAGCCTGCGCCTGGTTATTTTGCGGCACTGTATGTCCCTTGATCACTTTGATGCTGATAGCACTTGTTGTTAAACGCCGCCCGTTAACCGTGACCGACGCCGGGCCTATGGTATAATTACCCACCTTTATCGGCATCAGATCAAAGCTGTAGGAATTGCTCATGGTGGTACTGCCATTGATCGACGTCATACTGGTCGATACATTTGGACCGGAGAGCACCTGGAAATTATCAAAATTCGGGGGTGTAAAATCGCTGCCATTACCATTTAGCGAAAAAGTCACCTCGAATTGTTCTCCTGTACCCACGGTCGTCCGGTCAACAGACGAAGTGAATTTGACCTGCGCAAATAACAGGTTGGCGCATAGCACAAAAAATGTCAATATGTAATACCGGGTTTTCATCACCAATCCTTCGTAATATTTAACCTGGCAGCGCCTTTCAATTTCTTGTTTTTCAATTTATCCTGGGTTTTCTGCTCGTCCTGGTTCAGTGCATCCAGCATACGCTCAGCATCGTCTTTCGATATCTTATCCGGCTGCTGGCCATTTTGCTGATCTTTTTTATTCTGATCCTGGTTCTGCTTGTTTTGGTTTTGTTTGTCCTGGTTTTGCTTGTTCTTATCCTTATTGTCTTTGTTACCCTGGCCGTTCTGGTTTTTATTCTGCTGATTCTTATTATTCTTGTTATTCTGATTCTGTTTGTTCTGCTGTTTTTGTTTCTTTAGCATAGCCTGGGCGTAGGCCAGGTTGTAGCGCGTTTGGTCGTCCTTCGGATCAGCCAATAATGACTTCTTGTAAGCTTCTATACTTTGTTCCAGCTTCTTATTTTCGAACAGCGAATTGCCGAGGTTATGATAAGCTGCGGCGGCCAATTGCTTGTTTTTAGCCGACCCGGCAAGTTTATTGAACTCGTCGCCCGCATCGGTAAATTTTTTCTGTTTGTACAAAGCGTCCCCTAAATTAAAGCTGCCTTCGATGTTCTGACTTTTGGGCGAGAGCGATTTGCGGTAATCCGTTTCGGCCTCTTTGTATTTTTTCTGGCTGTATAGTTGGTTGCCTTTTTTGATATAGCTCTTTTCCTGCGCGAACAACCTTGGGCACACCCATAAAAATAATATGAAGATGATTAAGTTTTTCATGTTTTTTTAACCTCAAATAATTTCAAACCGCTTAATCTCATATTCTTGCGGCCCGATATGAAGAACTCAATTATTAACAGCAGGAAGGCAAACCCCAGGAAAAACTGGAAACGATCCTCGAAGTCTTTAAACGACTTGGTATCATAAGTTTTTCGCTGCACCTTGCCGATCTGGTCCATGATGATGTTGAGCCCGCTGCTGGCTGCCGTTGCCCGCACATACACGCCATTCCCGGCAGCCGATATTTCCTTGCACATATCTTCGTTCAGCTTACTGATAACGGTATGACCGGCGCTGTCCGTATGAAAGCCAACCTGTTTCCCGTTCTGGTATATGGGTATCGGTGATCCCTGTTCCGAACCCATCCCAATCACATTCACCATCACATCCTTGTCTGCCGCCTCCTTTGCCGCTGCAACGGCATCGTCCTCGTGGTTTTCGCCGTCCGTAATAATGATCATGGCCTTACCCGTGCCATCCTTAAAATCGAATGACTTCAACCCCATATCGATCGCGGACCCTATAGCTGTCCCCTGTACGGGTACCATGCTGGTGTTGATCGTATTCAGAAACATTTTCGCTGCCGAGTAATCCGTCGTCATCGGCAACTGCACGTAAGCCTCACCCGCAAAAACAACGATGCCGATACGGTCATTATGCAGGTTATCGATCAGTTGGGCGATAGCGCGTTTGGCATTCTCCAGCCGGTCGGGCGGCATATCCTGCGATAGCATACTGTTCGATACATCAAGCACGATCATCAGATCGGCGCCTTTACGCTTTTCCTCCTCCATCTTTGAACCGATCTGCGGATCGGCTATGCCTACTACAAGACAGGCATAGGCCAGCATGAACAGTATAAACTTAAGCCGTGGCCTCGAAAATGAGACTTGCGGTATCATGGCGGTTACCACGCCTTTATCGCCCAATGCCGATAACGCCCGCTTTTTCCAGCGGCTCACCAGCAGGTAAACCAGCGTAAAAACCGGGATCAGCAGCAGCCCCCACAAATATTCGGTATGTGCAAAACGTAGCATCAGTATTATGTTAAAGCACCCTTAAGCCAGGTGTTTTTCAATATAAATTCGAGCGACAGTAATCCCAAAGCGGCCAATGCAAACGGCAGGAACAGTTCTGTTTTTTTATGATACTGCGTCACGGCTATTTTTGCCTTCTCCAGTTTATCTATCTGCTCATAAATGTTTTTCAGCGTCTGGTTATCCGTCGCCCTGAAATATTTTCCTCCGGTT
>DASZWG010000059.1:0-2065 GCA_035546675.1 Mucilaginibacter sp.
AGCCTCATCTCTTGCGTACACTTTTATGCTCGCGCTTTTTCCCGCAACCATCTTTTTATTCACCCTTATTCCTTACATCCCTATTCATCATTTCCAGGATAACTTACTGAGCATATTGAGCCAGGTGATGCCCCAAAATGCCTACCTGGCTTTTCATGACACCATTATCGGCATCGTAAAGCAAAAAAGCGGGGGCTTATCTTTTTTTGGCTTCCTTACCACGCTGTTTTTTGCCACCAATGGCGTAAGCAGACTAATGCAGGCCTTTAACAAATCATCGCTTATACAAGAAACACGCACTTACGTACACAGGCGATGGGTAGCCCTGGTGCTGACCGTAATAATCAGTATATCGCTGATAGTGGCTGTTGTTATCATGATCGCTGGTCATAAAATATTGTTTTTCCTGCAGTCGCATTTCGACAGCAAGGCACATGCCTGGTATATTATCATAGCCTTATTGAGGTGGATTGTCGTCGTGGTGATCTTTTTTGTCATGGTAGCTATCCTTTACCGATATGGTCCGGCACATAAACAAAAATGGAATTTTATTAGTCCGGGTGCTATTCTGGCTACTACTCTGGCTGTGCTTACATCCGTAGGCTTTACCTTTTATATCAATAATTTCTCTTCCTACAATAAGCTTTACGGTTCCATCGGAACGCTGATCGTTGTCATGATCTGGCTATACCTCAACTCGCTCATTATCCTGATCGGTTTTGAGCTGAATGCCAGTATTGAGCTTTCCAAACAAAGCATTAAGATCGTCAAGCCCAAATTCAATTCATTCAGGAGCCATCCGCCAACCGGTGAAAAAGGGCAATAATCATTATTGCGATGAGTAAGCTTTGAGCAAACTGATGAATGCATCAATCTCCTCGATTGTATTATCAAATGAAAAAACCAAACGAACCTCTTCCTTCAGGTCGTTCCAGTAATAAAACCAGGCATGTTGCTGTAATTTTTCGTGCAAAGCAGGCGACATTTTCAGGAAAACGGCATTGGTCTCGACCGGGTGGGCAATTTCAACAGATGCAATACTGCTTGCACGTTTTTCAAACTCTTTTGCAAGCTGGTTGGTATGCGCGGCCAGCCGGTGCCACAGGTTATTCTGAAGCATCGCCGTAAATTGGGCAGCAATAAAGCGGTTCTTGGATGCCAGTTGCATACTGCGTTTCAGGTTGTACTTATATCTGCGGGCATGATCGGGATGAAAAAAAATCACCGCTTCACCGAACATCATTCCAGCCTTTGTACCGCCCAGTGTAAGCACGTCGATGCCTGCGTCACGGGCCATCTGCCCCGGCGATATGCCGAGATGAACGGCAGCATTAAAATACCGGGCCCCGTCAGCGTGGAGGATAAGGTTGTTTTCAGCACAAACAGTTTTAATGGCCTGCAGTTCGGCTATGGTATAAACCGTGCCATACTCGGTAGGCTGGGTTACGGAAACAACTCCTGGTTGCGGGTGATGAATGTCGCCGATGCGCTTGATAGCCGACTTTAATTCGGATAATATGATCTTACCGCTTTGCGACGGCACCGGGTATAACCGGCAGTTGGTGAAAGACTCTGGTGCAGTGGATTCGTCGACATATAGATGGGCCACATCCGAGCAATAAATGGAATTATACCGTTCAGCAACCGAACCTAATCCGAAATTATTAGCCCCTGTCCCGTTAAAGGCAAAATATACATCGATATCATTCCCGAAATACCTTTTTATAGTATCGATGGCTTCAGCAGTAAAACGGTCGTTGCCATACGAGGGTACACTGCCGGTATTCGCTTCGGACAGGGCTTTCATAATATCGGCCTGTACACCCGCATAGTTTTCACTGGCAAAATTGATCTTGTTCGGATTACTCATGATCGATTCAATGCTATTATCTATGTAGCAGATTGCGGTATGCAATATAATATCATTCCCTGGGTTAACTGCCAGTGCCTATAAGTTTTTATGGGAGGACATCCAGTCAAATCATATACTATTTTAAAAATAAAATATATAAGTATCACATTAACAGAAATTTAACAACGAATATAAAATTTTCATGCCCGCTTT
>DASZWG010000060.1:0-2196 GCA_035546675.1 Mucilaginibacter sp.
GCTGCAGTGTTGGCAGCATTTTTGCCGTCAGCGCCGGATCGTTATAGGTTACCGGGTAATGTACGCTGTAAGGAATATCGACTTCGGCGGTAGCGCCATTCGCTTCGGCGGTTTTGGTCACGATCTGTTTTACCCTGGCGATGAGCAGTTGCTCGTCCGCATCGCTCATGGCCCGCAGTGTTCCCAGCATTTCTACTTTTTCAGGGATGATGTTATGCCGGTTGCCGCCGTTTATCGCGCCGATGGTCACCACCGCGGGGTTCTCTTTCAGGTTCACGTTTCGGCTTACAATAGTTTGCAGATTGTTGATGATCTCGGCCGAGGTAACAATAGGATCGACCGAAAACCAGGGTTCAGCGCCATGTGAGGACTTGCCTTTGATTATGATCTTCATATCGTTCACGGAAGCCATTGCCCCGCCCGGCCGGTAAGTAATGGTCCCGGCGGGCATGTACGAGAAAATATGCTGGGCAAAGATCACATCCACTTTAGGGTTGTCCAGTACGCCTTCTTTCACCATTTCCTCGGCGCCGCCTTTTTCTCCGGCCGGTACGCCTTCCTCGGCCGGCTGAAAAATGAATTTGACCGTGCCGTGCAACTGGCCTTTCATCGAGGTCAGTATTTCTGCAACGGTCATCAGCATGGCCATGTGCGAATCGTGTCCGCAGGCGTGCATCACGCCCACCGTCTGCCCGTTGTAGGTTGTTGTTACTTTAGATGCAAAGGGTACTGGTGTGCGCTCGGTAACCGGCAGTGCGTCGAGCTCGGAACACAGGGCTACTACCGGACCAGGGTAAGCGCCTTTCAATACGCCCACCACGCCCGTAGTAGCGATGCCTGTTTTCACCTCCATACCCAGCGACTTAAGGAAATTAGAGACGATACCCGCCGTGCGAAACTCGCGGTTGCCAAGCTCGGGATGTTCATGAAAATCACGCCGCCAGGCCACCGTCTGGCTGAAAAGCGAGTCGGCTTTCCTTGCGGCAATCGCTTTCAGATCGCTGTCGCTTTGGGCGAAGGTCTGCAGCGATGCCAGAGATAACAGGAAGATGTAAATCTTTTTCATCCGGTTATTTTTTACCGAATATAAAAAATAAAGGCCGATTTGCATTAACCGCTCTCTTGCATCATAACTTCGTTACAATCAGTTGCTGAAGCCTGTCAGGTCTACGGTAAAAATAAGTACCGAATTGGCCGGAATGCCGCCGTTGGCGGCGTTACCGTAGCCCAAAGCCGAAGGTACAAGCAGCAATATCCTGCCGCCGGTATTGATGTGCGGAATCCCGATCTGCCAGCCCTTGATGAGCGTGGAAAGCGCCTGGTTATTGATGGTGCCCGAATCGAACACGGTTCCGTCGAGCAGTTTCCCGGTGTAATTTACGGTGATGAGCGAATTGACCGTCGGATAATTGCCGGTGCCGGGTGTTACCACGTCATAATAAAGCCTTGAGGGATCCTTTGTAGCGGTAATGTTGTTGGATTTGATATAGGCCTGTATCGCTGCATCATCCTTTGCGGCCTGTTTAGCAGGATCGTAGCTATCTTTTTTGCAGGACGAAAAAACAAACAAGCACGTAATAAAAAATAGTAAATGTTTCTTCATGGATTTTTTTAGATGTAACTGATTTTTATAAAGAAAATTATATCAGGGCCATTTCTGATATATTTCTTTTCTGTGAAGGAACCTGATCAGGATTATCTCCTGGTCATCGGAAAGTCTTATGCCTATGCGATAATTGCCTAAACGAATCCGGTACAGATCTTTGTAGCCTGTTAATTTTTTGAAATTATTGATTGCGGAAAGGGTTTCAGCCTGCTGTACAGTATGTATCGTTTCGGCCAGGGTTTTCTTAATCTTTTGGTCCTTGATTTTATCAATGTCCCGCTGAAAACTTTTATCGATTTTTACGATCATTGTATTGATCTCAAAAACTCATCGGTGTCTATCAGTTCACCTGTTTCACCTTCTTTTATTGCTTGAGCCATGGCAATATCCTCGAGTTCATCCTTGCTCAGGAATTTTGCCTTTATTCCCATCTTTTCAGCAATTGTAACCAGGAGCTGAATGTCTTTTTTGGATTTACCGGATATGATCGCAGATTCCATACACAAAGATACTAACTATTCAGATTTGGTAATTTCCTAAAAGGTTAAAATTATTAAAGAAATTATACAGTCGTTTTAATTTTCAGTTCC
>DASZWG010000061.1:0-6898 GCA_035546675.1 Mucilaginibacter sp.
AGTCCGGAAGACAGATAAATCACGGTTTCAGCTTTTGGCTTTCAGCTTTATGCTTATTTTTGCACTTTGCACCGTGGCAATGGTACTATTCACCATTGACCATTGACTATTGACCAAAAAACATGGGAAGAGCATTCGAGTTCCGTAAAGAAAGAAAATTTAAACGCTGGGCCAAAATGGCGGTCCAGTTTACCCGTTTGGGAAAAGAGATCGCGATGGCCGTAAAATCCGGCGGACCAAGTCCCGAAGGT
Organism: Mucilaginibacter sp.; assembly: GCA_035546675.1. Classification (GTDB taxonomy): domain Bacteria; phylum Bacteroidota; class Bacteroidia; order Sphingobacteriales; family Sphingobacteriaceae; genus Mucilaginibacter. The sequence goes on from DASZWG010000061.1 coordinate 252, forward strand.
AATTCGCGCCTGCGCACCGCCATACAGAATGCCAAAGCAGTCAATATGCCCAAGGATCGGGTTGAAGCCGCCATCAAGCGTGCATCGAGCAAGGACGCCGGTGATTATGAAGAACTGGTATACGAAGGTTATGCAGCACACGGGGTGGCAGTACTGGTCGAGACCGCGACGGATAACAGTAACCGCACGGTGGCCAATGTGCGCAGCTATTTTACCAAAACCGGCGGAACGCTGGGCAAAACCGGCTCGCTGGATTTTGTATTTACACGGAAATCGGTATTCATTTTTGAACCCGGCGACCGCGACCTGGAAGAACTGGAACTGGAACTGATCGATGCGGGACTGGAAGACCTGTTTGTAGAGGCCGACGAGAACGGGAACGATGTTGCTGTTATCCATACGGCTTTTGAAGATTTCGGTAAGATGCAGAAAGCGCTGGAAGATGCGGGAATCGAGGTTAAATCGGCTAAACTGGAGCGCATACCGCAGTCATTCCATGAGGTGACCGAAGAACAGGCGGCCGATGTGCTGAAGCTGATCGATAAGCTGGAAGAGGACGATGACGTGCAGGCGGTTTACCATAATATGGCGGAATAAGAGCCCATACTGATCCTTCCCTAAGGGAAGGACTTAAATAGGGTTCACGGAATAAACTAAAACAACTCCTCCCCTTAGGGGAGGTTGGGAGGGGCCTATAAATGCCACTATTTTCATCACGCAGGGAAGAAAAGAAAGTCAAGGTAACCTTTGGCAATGGCTTGCTTTTTATAGAAAAGGAGGAAGGCAAGCCCAGGGTCTTCCCGCTTGAATTTTTCCCGAAGCTGATGAATGCCAGCGACGAGGAACGGGCTGACTGGACGCAAACGGATAAGGGTATTCATTTTAACAGCCTTGATCTGGACGTGTTACTTTAGATATGAGACAGAATAACTAAAACGAGAGTTGAGACGCGGGTTTGAGATAAAAAATCTCAAATCTCAAATCTCAAATCTCAAATCTCTCAGACATGACCTTCGAAGATTTTTTTGCGAAGAAGAGAATTGACCTGGCGGCGCTGGAAAGAGCCGAACCGGCGTTATTTTCCGAATTCAAAACCCATTATGAAAGGATGGGCGAAAAAAGCTTCGATTACACAAAAAAATACTGGTTCAACAAGCTGAGGTTGCAGTATCACTTGGCGCCTCAGCTAAAACAAGAGAAGGTGGTTATAGAAAATCCGCTGACCGAACAAACCGTTACCCAAACGCTTTCCGAAACCACTACACCACCGGCTAACGCCGGGTTCAAACCGCGTTTTAAAGCTGGTGTTACCAAACCTCCAGAACCGAAAGAAGAGACTCCGGCTCCGGAAACCGATAAACCGGCAAGTCAGCCGCCTTCATTAGGTTTTAAACCGAAATTTAAGGCAGGCGTTACCAAAAGCGCCGAACCTGCAACCGAACAAAAAAAGGAGCCTGATACCGAAAAACCGGAAGAACAAAAGTCCAATGATACCGACAAAACCAAACCGACTTATAAGCCCCGCTTTAATATGCAGAATATGAAGCCGAAGGGTGGAGAGTAAACCGCTAAAAAGTCCCCTTCCCTGGGAGAAGGATTTAGTCCAAAGGACTTCTATGGAGGGAGAAGCCTTTATTCGTACCTTAAGGCTTCGACCGGATCGAGCCGTGAAGCTTTATTGGCCGGGTAGAAGCCGGATATAAGCCCGATAAAAGTACAGGTGATAATCGCGCCGATGATGGCATTCCAGGGAATGGCAAATGAACCGCTGATACTAACGGCAATGAGATTACCCGCCCCTATGCCAAGTATGATGCCCCCAGCGCCGCCGATGAGGCAGATCACAATGGCCTCGATCAGGAACTGCTTGCGGATGATGCCAGGCGTAGCGCCGATCGCCTTCCGCACACCGATCTCGCGGGTACGTTCGGTAACCGACACCAGCATGATGTTCATCAGGCCGATGGAAGCGCCAAGTAAAGTAATGATACCGATCACCACGCCGCCTATTGTCATGCCGGTAAGCTGGCCCGATAGCTGCTGCTGAATAGCGTCGCTGCGCGAAATTTCAAAATTATTATCATTAACCACATTCAGTCCGCGCACATTGCGAAACAGCGAGGTAGCCTCGCCGATGGTGGGATCCAGTAATTCGGGTGAAGCCGCCTTTATGGTAACGGTAAATGACGGTTTGGATGTCGTATCGATCTGTTTGGCCGCCAGCACCGGTATAAGGCAGAATTTATCTCCGCTGCCAAAACCGCCGCTGCTTCCCTTAGCGACGAATGAGCCGATGATCAGGAACCTGTTTTTGCCGATATAGACATCCTTTTTGATCGGGTCCTCATTCTTAAAAAGCCGTTTGCGTATCTCATCACCAACGATCACTACATTCTCACCGCGCTCTATCTCGGATGAAGAAAAATTACGCCCGTAGGCCAGTTTGCGCCCGCCGATGAGCAGGTAGTTCTCGTCTGAGCCGATTCGTTCGATATTCGGATTGGTTTTCTGGTCGCCCCGTTTAACCACGGCCGTACCCGTCAAATTCAGATTAACAGCCACGGTCGAAGGCATTTTGAACTCCTGTTTGAAACGCTCGGCCTGCTCATAGCTGATGGGCGGATAAACTTTACGGTGACCGCCATTGCCGAAATTGAGGCCGTCGTTGGTATTCTGCAGGGTGAACGAATTGGCGCCGAGGCTGGAAAAGGCATCATTGGTATAATCCTTTATTCCCTGTATCGCTGTCAGGATACCTACCAGCGCCATAATGCCCACCGCAATGATGATCGAGGTGAGCGAAGCACGCAGCCGGTTGCCTGCGATAGATTGCAGGGCAATAGCGATATTTTCACGAAACGAGGTTTTGACCGCCATAAATTCTGCTGTATGACTCTGCCTTATGCCCGATTGTTACATGCCGCAAAAAATTAAGATCAGATTGCACTTTCATCCGCCTGATAACATTTTTTCGCGGAAAGCTGCAGGATCAGCCGTACAAACATTAGCAAAAGGGCAAACGCTTCACACAAAAGTACTATTTACAGGAGTTGGCGGCTGGTTTAAATTTAACAACGTATCTAATGCTTAAGCCTATGTTCACCTCGTCCCAAAAAACTCATGCCAAATGGACGGCTATTGCTTTAATGATCGCTGCATCATCTTTTTGCAAAAGTTTCGCCCAGGGCACTATCACCTACAAATGCGCGGCTATGAATTTTTCCGGTACGGAAAGTCTGAAGAGCGATCCGATATCCGAAGACGATCCGAACGACCTGCCCGAATGCTGGGGGTACCTGATCACGTACTTTCCCAACGATAATAACCGCTTCGAGCTCCGGTTCCCATCCCGGACAGGTGTTTACCACTGGACGCAGAACAGCGACCAGGATAAGAACGATTCGCTGTCGGCTTACCTGGTTTATACCCTGAAAGTGCGGGGGTACAATGTGCAGGCTTATGCTAAAAACTTTACTATCCGCGTAACCCGGTATGACAGCCAGAAAGGAGGCACGATAGAAGGGACTTTTGAAGGGACCATGGAAGCATTTATTGCTTCAAACAATTCGAACGTGGATATCGATGTGAAAGGTAATTTTCAAACCATCCGCACGGGGAAATTCGGTGACGAGTGCCGCAAACCGCGCCGGGCCGAAAACAAGGTGATCGGAAATGCGAAATCGGTTGTATCGGATTATCTGAGATCGCCGCTGCAGCAAATGGGCTGGCATGTGAATGGCAACGATGAGATGAAAACCGTGATCAGCAGCAAGCCAAGCCCATTCAGGCCGATGGGCCTGTGCGATGACCCGATGGATATGAAGCTGCAATTGGGCGCTAACAGCGAATATGGCAGGATGATGGCCGATTCGGCAGAATATTATTCAAAGCTGGGCACTACTGAAGGTGCACTCAATATGTTCAGGATACAGGGTATGCGGGCGCTCCAAATACGGGTTTTTGTTAACGACCCCTATATCAAATCCGTGTTTAACCACGGCTCTTCCGATAAATATATCGTCCTGAAAGTGCCGGGGGCGGGTTATGCCTGCCGTTTTGTGAATGCACCGCAGAGCAGCATAGATCAGCCGCAGGTAGCTACCGATCTTTATTTCGGCAACTGGGCCGGAGCTAATATGAATGCCAGGGATTATGTAAATTACCCCTTTACACATAAAATGCAAAGCCCTTATATCGAGAATATGCGCGTCGAGATCGACGGTCCGGCACAAGTAGTAGATGATATACTCAAAAAGATCGACTGGAGTAAACTGAACGCCGCCCTGGCGAAATAACCCGTGTATTATTGGCAAAGTTGGAGGGAAACGCTCCTATTCCTGCTAATTGATCAGCGCTGTAAAACTTTCTCCACTTCATTCTTATACAACCTGCCTATCGGGATTTTACAGTCATTGACAGTAATATGCGTTGAACTGTAAGAAGAAATTTTTTCAATGATGGCGATATAAGAACGATGGACCCTGATAAAGCGGTGCGGCGAAAGCATTTTTTGCACTGAGCTGATACTTTGCCTGACTAAAAGCGACTTCTTGTTTTCAAGGTGCAGTTCGACATATTCCCTGCAACTCTCGATGTAAAGAATCTCATGCAGGAGTACTTTACGCATTTCACGGTCAATTCTAAAATATAAAAAAGAATCATCGGGATCGTCGCCAAGCTCACTTTTTGCCGGAGAAAAACTATCATCGACAGAAATAAGCTTAACAGTTTTTGCCACCGCTTTCATAAAACGGACAAATGAAACAGGTTTTAAAAGATAGTCAATGATGTCGAGTTCAAAACCTTCAAATGCATAATCGCGATAAGCTGTAATAAAAATGACTTTGGGCGGGTTGGGTAAACTTCTAAGGAACTCGGTGCCGATCAATTTCGGCATTTTTATGTCCAAAAACATCAGATCAACTTTTTGCCTGCCCAAAATTTCAAATGCTTCAATAGCATTATTGCATACTGAGGCGATTTCGAGCCCGGGTACCTGCTGAACGTATGAACATATTAATTTCGCTGCAAGCGGCTCATCATCTACTATCAAACACCTGACATTCATTTTGCATATTTTAATTCAGGAACATTCATTGCAAAAGGTTCTTTTATTTCGGTTGCATAGAGTTCAAGTGAAAGTGACACAACGTAAATATCCTCTTCTTTTCCGTTTTGCAGGTGAAACCTGCCCGGGTAAAGTAATTCAAGACGTTTCTTCACATTTTCAATTCCAACGCCATGTTTTTCGGAAACCGTGATGAAATTGTTATCGTAGCTGTTGATGATCTTAAAATACAGCTGATCTTTTTTGACAGACAGACCGATACTTATCCAAACCTGTCCTAACTGCTCCGATGAACCGTGTTTGAATGCGTTTTCTATAAACGGCTGAAACAACATGGGGGCGATCATTTTGCCATCGATATCGCCCGAAAAGTCCATGGAAATATCCAGCCTGTCGCCATACCTTTCCCTTTCAAGCAATACATAATCCCTGATGGCGGCAATTTCATTTGACAGCAAGACTTCATTGGCTTTGCAGTCATACAGAATATAGCTTAACAAACTCGACAAGCGCAAAAGCACCTTTGGCGCTCTATCCGATTTTTCATAAACCAATGAATAAAGATTATTCAGCGTATTAAATAGAAAATGCGGGTGCAGCTGTGCCTTTAATAATTCAAGCTGGGCATTCAGCTTTTCTCTTTCAACTTCATGTTTCTGCTGCTGTTCAATATACCACAACTTGAACAGCTTGATGAATACGCAGAACATCGGGAAAAAATTCAGCTCAAGAAAACGCTGGGGTGTAAATGTCTGATAAAAAAATGCGACCGGATCAAAATGTGCAGGTGCCGGCTTCCCGAAAAAGGGTAGAAAAAAATAAGCAACATCTATATTGATTATAATAAGTCCTACCGCACACAGGCAGGCATAGGATAGAAAAAAAGTAAGATACTTCTTTTTCAACAGAAATGCCGGGATGAGAAAATAAATAAACACCCCCGCATAAACCAACAGTATGGGGAAGAAAAACACATAAACATAAGCACCGACCGGGTGGTCCTTTTTGTCAATGTGGTCAAGCGTGGTGATCACAATAAAATAAAGCAAACTAAGCAGGATATAACGCAGCCACCTGTACTTGATATCGAATATCAGCTTATGAAAAAAAGGCGTTTGGAACATAAATACCAAGTTACCATTTTACAGGGCAGATACTTGCAAAAAAAATCGCTTATGCTACAGAAAGATATTTTTCGCCGACGAACTGCGAAAAATACCAATAAAAGCCATTTATGCCGTCTATAGGTTATCTGTCGGAGAATTGCCACGTACGTTGATTCCCACTTTTAAGTGTTTTTGAATTCAACTAAAATTACCTCGTTATTCGGTTGCTCCTGGTTTACAAAATGTTTACATACTACATAAGTATTTCATTGAGCCTTGACTTTTAGTAGCGGCATATTTATTAAAAAAACAGGTAGTAAAACCAAAATTAAACTCAAAATGAAAAAGTCTATTCATGCATTTTTTATTGGTGTGTTAATTATTTCGTCCTGCGCTAAGGATGGTGCTGTTGGCCCCGCTGGCCCACAGGGCCCGGTTGGCCCGGCAGGGCCTGCCGGATCAAACGGTCAAAA